>CAINEA010000397.1 GCA_903847525.1 uncultured Acetobacteraceae bacterium
GCCGAACATGCCCGATCAGCAACTGGCCCCGCTCGTCGAGCGCTTCGCCGTGATGCTCACCGAGCAACCGGTCTTCCACAATACTTTCGCGGCTATCTGAGAATGAGGGGAGTCTTGAGCACATTTTCTGTAAACCTCGTTATTTTATCAGGATATATAGTCCGAACATCAGAGGTGGCACCGCCTCATGCACATTGATCTGTCTCTTTCGTTATATGCGGATGGGTTTTATAACTCCCATACATTCATTCGAGCGACCACATACAGTTTGACGCCATAACGGAGGTTCAATCGCGACACTAGGTTTTAATCATAACGATAAATGACACCAAACAAAAATTGATGCAACTCACAATCTCCCATTCTCAACGTGCGGTCATCAGTTGCAAAATGACCGCTGGTTACGATCGCTGCTTCAGTTGGGTGTTCCGGTGCCGGTGAGCAGATCCGACCACGTTGCGGTTGACCGGTCGAGACTTGCGAGTAGCCTGAGCTGAACGGCAACGGGAAATCCGCAATATACCTGTGTCTCGATCGCCTCTTTCGTGGCCAAGCCGTTGCGTCGGTCAGAACCACAACGAGCAGGCCCACCGAGCGCTCATGCCACAGCCCGGCCGCGAGCAGTCCACGGCTGCGGTTCGGGCAAGTCCAACTCTGCTTGTCCGAGTATCGGCCCGTCATCGATCCGCGGCACCTAACGATGTGCGGTCACACCGGCTTTGTTGGCCGCGGCGGTGGTCTTCGAGTCGAGAATCTGGTCGAAATGAAAGGTCATGATCCGCTCCGCGCAAATCGCTTCATCGCCGCTGCCCGGCTGAGACCGTTCACGCCCCGGACCATGACACAGGCGATCCCGTGCTGTCGGCAGGCTTGCGCGCGTGGTATCCCGGCCGGGCCGAAGGGCCTGCGCAACAGGCGCCAGAGCACGCCGGGCAGGCGGTGGGCTACGAAAATCGTAACGGGATAGGGAATGAAACGCGGCCCGGAGCGGCGCATATGGCTGATTGTCGGGCGCAGGAAGCCGCTGCGCGGAACGCCGTGCGGATCCGATAACCCGACCAAAACGATCGCCTCTTCGCATTCCGCGACGAACCGACGCACAGTAGCGGCGGCGGACGCCTCCAGGGTCGGCTGTTCGATCCGTAGCCGTTTTGCGGCTTTGCGGCGAGATTCCACCGGTGTTTGTCTGGCGTACCTGGTGGCTAAATGCTAGCGGGGATGATGCGTTTTTACAGTGCGCGCCGCATCGCTATTACCGGGGCGTCCAGCGGCCTGGGAGCCGGGCTTGCGCGCGACTATGCGGCGCCAGGCGTTTCCCTGGCTCTGTTTGCGCGCCGGAACGAGCGGCTGGAGCAAGTCGCGGCGGAGTGCCGGTCTCGAGGCGCCACGGTCGAGATCGCTGCGCTCGACGTCGGTGAAAGCGAGCCACTCGGTGGCATGCTGCGGGCGATGGACGATGCCCAAGGGTTCGATCTTGTTATTGCCAATGCCGGCATCGCGGCACCACCCGGCGAGGCCGGGGCTGCCAAGCAAATTCGCACCAACCTGCTCGGCGCGATCCATACGATCGAGCCGCTCATTCCGCGCATGCTAGCCCGCGGTCACGGCCATATTGCGGTGGTGACCTCCGTCGCGGCGTTGCGGGGCTTGCCGGACTGCCCTGCCTATTGCGCCAGCAAGGCGGGGTTGCGGCTCTACGGCGAGGCGCTTCGTGCCGGCCTTGCTCCCAGCGGTATCGACGTCACGGTGATCACGCCGGGATTTTTTTTCAGCCCGATGTCCGAGCGCCTCCGCGGCTCCAAGCCACTGATGGTCGGCAGTGCACGAGTCGTCCGGATCGTGCGGCGAGGGCTGGACCGCCGCCGCGCGCGGGTTAGCTTTCCCTGGCCAATCGTCGCACTGCTGCGCCTGCTAGACTTGCTGCCGGCACGGCTCGGCGATGTGCTGATCCGGTGGTTCCGGTTTCAAATCTATGCGGGTTGAATGTCGCGTTTCGGCCAGTGGTCCGGCGCTAGTCAAGGCTCTCCAGAAAGTCGCGTATGCGGCCGAAATAATCGCTTTCGGTCACGGGTCGGTACGTCGCCAGCCTGCGCCGCAAAGCGGCGTCCTGCTCCGGGTCATCGATGAGGCCGGCGACGGCATCGAACCATCCGGCTTCGTCCATCGGATCGATATACAGCGCCAGATCGCCGCCGACCTCGCGAAGAGCCGGGATATCGGAGGCGAGCACGGGCAGGCCGACCGCGAACGCCTCGACCACCGGAAGTCCGAACCCTTCGGCCAGCGATGGCATCAGCAAGGCGCGCGCGTTCGCCATGATCTGCCGCAGGCTTGGGCTGCCGAGGCCGCTGACCACGATCACATGGCGCCGCAGCGCCTCGCTTTGCATAATGTGCTGTTGGATCGGCTCGCCATCCATTTCCATCGTGCCCGCGAGCACCAGCTTCGGCGTCGCCGGTCCGAACCGCTCGACCAGGCGCTCCCATACCTTGAGCAGCAGTAGCAGGTTCTTGCGCCGCTCGATGGCGCCGCATGCGAGGAAATACGAGTGCTGGTGGAGTGCCCGGTCCGGTGGATCGGGCCGCAGGAAGACGTCATCGACCGGGAGATGCAGCGCGCATACAGGTATGTCGGGCAGTCCCCTCTGGCGCAGCAAGGCGATGACAGCGTCGCTGGCAGCCTCGGTTGTGGTGAGCAGTCCGGCCGCCCGCTCGATCACCGTGCGCAGCATCCAGTCCATTTCCATTCGTGAGGCCCGGGAAACCAGTTCCGGACGTTCCAACGGAATGACGTCGTGCAGCATGAACACCGCCCGGATATCCGGCCGTCGGTGCAGCCATCGCGTGGTGATAGGGGAGGCCCAACAGACCTGCCCGACATTCAAATAGATCGCGTTACGCGGGGCGGCGCGAACCACCGAGCGGCCGAGATGCAGGCCGAATTCGCGCACGAAACGCGGGATGGTCGCCACAATGTGTCGGCGGCGGCGTGTCTCGCCTTGCTGCATTGTGGTCGATCCGTTTAGCAGCCTATCTTGAAAATAGGAAAAGGCCGGATCTATGCCCGCCGGAAGGTTTTCCCGCCAGATATTCTGGACATAGGCCAGCATCCGCCGGGACAGGTCGCGATCATAAAGTCGTACACCCCAGGGTGTGGGCAAAACGCCGCAGCATTCCCCGGGCCAGTTCTCGACGAAGTAACGACCATAGACATGATCGACCCGGTTGACGCCGCGCGGCGTGGCCGACGAGATGCCGAGGTATAAACGAAGTCCGTCGCAGATGACTGGCCGCGCCATTGCTATCCGACTGCCTCCATCAAGGGGGAGTGCGCACGACCAATGCCGCCGCCCGCGGCACTTAATCGTTTCGGTGGCGCCGCAGCCGTGAACAGCCTACGGAACCGTTGGTGCGGCGGCAAGGGGTAGGAACAGGGATGCATAGATGGCGCTCGGTTTGTCCGGTTTAGGTAGCACTCGATCTGTCCAGGGAAGATTGACTTTCTGCGAGAGAGGTTGCGGACCAAATTCGGACAGTCCGATAAGCGGAGAACCTGCCTGACAGCGGCAATAACGCCGTGAATCAGGAACTGACGCTCTGAGCCAAACGGATGAATCGTACATAGGCGGGGTTGTTGCGTGACAAGACACGCAAGCCGGGCAGGGCGGTCGTTGCCGCCAGCTATCATTGCCCGCGTGCTGGCGCTGCCCTGTGGAGAACCATCCAAATCTGCGACCCAACGGTAGAGCGCGCCCCTGGGGTTGGAAGGCTTTAGGCTTCGGTTTTGACCGCCTGCCGGGCGTGTTGGTTCTCGAACTGCACCGGGCTGAGATAGCCGAGCGCGGAGTGTAGTCTGTGTGTGTTGTCGACGGCGTCAATGAAGCGTGGACGATCAGCGGCGACGACTTCGAAGGGTTTGGAGGCCATCAGATATACTGCCTCGACCTTCAGTGCCTCTCGCCTTGCTTCCTACCGGGCGGCTTGCACCTTCGCCCAGGTGTCGCGCAGGCCGACGGTGCGGTTGAAGACGGGTTTTTGCGGGGTGCTGTCGGGGTCGGTGCAGAAATAGCCTGTGCGCTCGAACTGCACGGGTTCACCGATGGGGGCGGTGGCCAGGGCGGGTTCGACCTGGCAGCCGGTGAGGACTTCCAGGGAGTCCGGGTTCAGGTCGGCCAGCACGTCGCCGTCCGCGCCGGGGTCGGGGCGGGTGAAAAGCTGGTTATAGAGACGGATTTCCGCCGGCACGGCGTCGGCCGCGGCGACCCAGTGGAGGGTGGCCTGGACCTTGCGGCCGTCCGGGGCGTTGCCGCCGCGGGTGGCGGGATCGTAGGTGCAGCGCAGTTCGATCACCTCGCCGGACGCGTCCTTGATGGCTTCGCGGCAGGTGACGAAGAAGCCGTAGCGCAGGCGCACCTCCTTGCCGGGGGAGAGGCGGTAGAATTTCTTCGGCGGGTTTTCCATGAAGTCTTCGCGTTCGACGTAGAGCTCGCGGCCGAAGACGATGGGGCGGGTGCCTGCGGCGGGGTTGTCGGGATGGTTGATCGCTTCCAGGGTCTCGGTCTGGCCTTCCGGGTAGTTCTCGATCACCAGCTTCAGCGGGCGCAGCACGGCCATGCGGCGTGGGGCGGTGCGGTTGAGGTCCTCGCGGATGGTGTGGTCGAACATCGCCACGTCCACCACGGAGTTGGCACGGGCGACGCCGACGCGGCGGATGAAGTCGCGCAGGGCGGCGGCCGGGACGCCGCGGCGGCGCAGGCCGGCGAGGGTGGGCATGCGGGGATCGTCCCAGGCGGTCACGTGGCCGTCGCGCACCAGGGTGGTCAGGATGCGCTTGGACAGCACGGTGTAGCCGATGTTCAGGCGGGCGAACTCGTACTGCTTCGGGCGGGTGGGAAGGCCGAGCTGATCGATGGGCAGGTGATCCAGCAACCATTCATAGAGCGGGCGATGATCCTCGAACTCAAGGGTGCACAGCGAATGGGTGATGCCCTCGATCGCGTCGGACTGGCCGTGGGCGAAATCGTAGGTGGGGTAGATGCACCAGGCATTGCCGGTGCGCGGATGCTCGGCGTGCAGGATGCGGTACAGCACGGGGTCGCGCAGGTTCATGTTGCCGGCGGCCATGTCGATCTTGGCACGGAGCACGCAGGCGCCGTTGGGGAGCTTGCCGGCGCGCATGTCGCGGAACAAGGCCAGGTTCTCGTCGGCCGGGCGATAGCGGTTCGGGCTGTTCTGGCCGGGTTCGGTCAGGGTGCCGCGGGCGGCGCGCATCTGGTCGGACGGGGTGTCGTCGACATAGGCGTCGCCGTTGACGATCAGATGCTCGGCCCAGGCGTAGAGCTGCTCGAAATAGTCCGACGCGTAGTGCAGGTGCACGCCCCAGTCGAAGCCGAGCCAATGGACGTCGCGCTGGATGGAGTCGATGAACTCCTGCTCTTCCTTGGTCGGGTTGGTGTCGTCGAAGCGCAAATGGCAGCGACCGCCGAATTCGTTGGCGACGCCGAAATTCAGGCAGATGGATTTGGCGTGGCCGATATGCAGGTAGCCGTTTGGCTCCGGCGGAAAGCGGGTGACGATTCCGGGCACGCGGTGTTGCGTGAGGTCGGTGTCGATGATGTCGCGGATGAAGTCGCGGCCCGCTTCCTGGGTCGTCGCGTCGATTGTCTCGGTCGCCGTCATGTCTGCTGATCCGTCTCGGAAAGCCAAAAGAGGCGGCAACCTACAGCCAGATGCGGGATTTGGCTAAGTGCGCCGCACAGGTCTGCCCCCAAAGGCCCGACTTGCCACCGGTTGGTGCCGGCAGCAGCATGGGCCAACAGAAAAATCGGGAGAAAACGCCATGAACAGCGAGCGACCAATATGACCCGTCCCTTCTCCGATCTGCGCGTGCTCGATTTCACAACCACGATCGCCGGC
>CAINEA010000398.1 GCA_903847525.1 uncultured Acetobacteraceae bacterium
ACATCTGTCCCCGCGTCGGCAAGCCTTCGTGAGTCTCACACCAAAGGATTTGGTATAACTGCAATTATATCACGAAGCAAAAATTCCATTCGCTCTCACAAGGGAAGCTCCAGCGCCACGATCTTGTGATCACGCTACGAGGCTCGATTGGTCAGTGCGCCGAATTCGATTGTGGATATGAAACCGGTTTCATCAATGCGCAGATGATGATTATCAGGCCAGGTCCGAAATTACAGCCGAAATATCTTCGCGAGTTCATCGCGCATCCAAGAACCCAGGCGCTGTTAATGCGGGATAGTTCTGGATCGGCGGTTCCTCAATTAACCGGGAAGCAAGTAGGAGAACTTGCAATTCCCCTTCCGACTCTGGAGGCTCAAGACATATTCTCAAAAAGGATTACAAAGCTGCGGGGGCTGATTTCAATCAGTATGCAACATTATGAAGTGCTCGACTCCCTCTTCGCCTCCCTCCAACACCGCGCATTCCGCGGCAAACTGTAGCCATGTCGCAGTTCGGCTTTCTCCAAGCGGAATGGCCAGACCTGCACGATGCCGCCGCGCGCGCCGAGGCACTGGCGCTGCCGGACCCACGGGCTTCGGCTTTCTATGTCCGCCGCACGCTCGAACTCGCAATTGCCTGGCTCTACAAATACGACCGCACGCTGGTGCTGCCCTATCAGGATAATCTCGGCGCCCTGATCCACGATCCCACCTTCCGAACCGCCGTTGGCCCTGCCATCTTCGCCAAGGCACGGCTGCTGAAGGACCTCGGCAATCAGGCCGTGCACAGCCAGAAACCGTTCCGCCAATACGATGCGCTGACGGCGCTGAAGGAACTGTTCCATATCGGCTTCTGGCTGGTCCGTACCTATGCCAAGGGCGCCAAACCGCCGGACGGGCTGGCCTTCGACCAAGCGAAACTCCCCAACCCTGCCGCCGTCACGCAGCAGACCCTGGCGCAGCTGCAGAAACTGGAAGCGGACCTGCGCGCCCGCGACGGCAAGCTGGCGGAAATCCTGGCCGAGCGCGGAAACCTGGACAAGGAACTGCAGCGCCTGCGGGCGGAAGTTGCCGAGGCCCGCGCACGAAATGCCGCCAAACCGGACACGCACGACTACAACGAAGCCGCCACCCGCGACCGCTTCATCGACCTGTATCTGCGCGAAGCCGGCTGGGACCCCGCCGCCCCGAATGTGGCGGAGTTCGAGGTTTCCGGCATGCCGAACAACGAGGGAAAGGGCTTCGTGGACTACGTGCTGTGGGGCGATGACGGCAAGCCGCTGGGCCTTCTGGAAGCCAAGCGCACGCGGCATGACGCGCTGAAAGGCCAGCAGTAGGCCAAGCTGTATGCCGACTGCCTGGAAAAACAGTTCGGCCAGCGCCCGGTGATCTTTTGCTCCAACGGCTACGAGCATTGGATCTGGGACGACACCAGCCACCCGCCAAGACAGGTGCAGGGCTTTCACAAGAAGGACGAGCTGGCCCTGATGGTCCAGCGCCGCACCACCCGCCGCAAGCTGGCCGAGGCGGCGATCGATACCAGGATCGTTGAGCGCTACTACCAAAGCCGCGCCATTCGCCACATCGGCGAAAGCTTCGAGGCCCACGGCCAGCGGAAGGCCCTGGTGGTGATGGCCACCGGCGCCGGCAAGACCCGCACCGTGATCGCGCTGTGCGACCTGCTGATGCGCTGCAACTGGGCCAAGCGCATCCTGTTCCTGGCCGACCGCGTCGCGCTGGTGAACCAGGCGGTCGGTGCGTTCAAGACCCATCTGCCCTCGGCCGCGCCGGTCAATCTGGTCACCGACAAGTCCACCGAGGGCAGGGTGTTCGTCTCCACCTATCCCACCATGATGAGCCTGATCGACGACACCCAGGACGGCAAGCGCCGCTTCGGCGTCGGGCATTTCGATCTGGTGATCGTCGATGAGGCGCACCGCTCGATCTACAAGAAATACGGCGCGATCTTCGACTATTTCGACAGCTTCCTGGTCGGACTGACTGCGACCCCGAAGGACGAGATCGACCGCAACACCTACCGGTTGTTCGACCTGGAAAACGGCGTGCCGACCGACGCCTATTCGCTGGAGGACGCGGTGGCCGACCGCTTCCTGGTGCCGATGCGCGCCGTCTCGGTGCCGCTGAAGTTCCAGCGCGAGGGCATCCGTTATGACCAACTGCCCGATGAGGAACAGGAAAAATGGGACGCGCTGGAATGGAGCGCCGAGAACGGCGTGCCGGACCGGGTGGAAGCGGCGGCGCTGAACAAATGGCTGTTCAACGCCGACACCGTGGACAAGGTGCTGGAACACCTGATGACCCGCGGCCAGCACGTGGAAGGCGGGGACCGGCTGGGCAAGACCATCATCTTCGCTAAGAACCACGACCACGCCGCGTTCATCCAGGAACGGTTCGACGTGAACTATCCGAATCTGGCTGGCCATTTCGCCCGGGTGATCGACTTCACGATTACCTATGCACAGAGCCTGATCGACGATTTCTCCAACCCCACCAAGGGGCCGCACATCGCCATCAGCGTGGACATGCTCGACACCGGCATCGACGTGCCGGAAGTGGCCAATCTGGTGTTCTTCAAGCTGGTGCGATCCAAAACCAAGTTCTGGCAGATGATCGGCCGCGGCACCCGGCTGCGCCCGGACCTGTTCGGCCCCGGCAAGTCGAAGGAATTCTTCTACGTTTTCGATTTTTGCCAGAACCTGGAATTCTTCAGCCAAGACCAGCCGCAGGTGGAAGGCGCGACCGGCGACAGCCTGACCGCCAGGCTGTTCAAGACCAGGCTGGAATTGATCGCCACGTTCGATGCCCGCTTGAAAGCCGAGGAAGCCAAGGACCCGGACGCCGAGCGCGGGTTGCGCCGCGAACTGGCCGAAACGTTGCGCATCGAAATCGCCGCGATGAACCTCGACAACTTCATCGTCCGTCCCAAGCGCCGCCTGGTGGAGATCTACGCCAAGCCTGAGCCCTGGGCCACGCTGGACGAAGCCGCTCTCGGCCAGTTGGCCGGGGAGGTCGCCGGCCTGCCGTCCGAACGGGACCCGGAACCTGAGGAGGCCAAGCGCTTCGACCTGCTGATGTTGAACCTGCAACTCTCCGTTCTGCAGGGCCTGCCGGGCTTCGACCGGATGAAGGAACGCGTGATCGAAATCGCCGCTGCGTTGGAAGCCCAGTCGGCGATCCCGGTGATCCGCGACCAGCTGGAACTGATCCAGGAAGTGCAGTCGGACGAATGGTGGCAGGACATCACGGCCTCCATGCTCGAAACCGCCCGCAAGCGCCTGCGCACCCTTGTGCACCTGATCGAGAAGGGACGACAGGCACCGATCTATACCGACTTTCAGGACGAAATCGGTGAGGCCCAGGAAATCGAATTCACCCGCTTCGCCGGCGGAGACGCCTTCGAGCGCTTCCGTCAAAAGATGCGCCACTTTCTCCGCGAACACGAAAGCCACGTTGCGGTGAACAAGCTTCGCATGAACCGCCCCCTGACCGCCACCGACCTGGGAGAGCTGGAGCGCATGCTGCAGGAAAGCGGTATCGGCACCCCAGAGGATGTTGCCCGCGCCAAGACAGACAGCCAGGGCCTCGGCCTGTTTGTCCGCTCTCTGGTCGGCCTGGACCGAGGCGCCGCCAAGGACGCATTCGCCGGCTTTTTGGAAGGAAGGGCGCTGCGTGCCAACCAAATCGAATTTATCAACATGGTGATCGACCACCTGACCGATGGCGGTGTGATGGATGTCGCGCGCCTCTATGAATCTCCCTTCACCAACATCAACGCCGGCGGCCCGGAAGCCGTATTCGGCGACGCGGCAACGGAACAACTGGTGGGGATTCTCGAAGAAATACGGCATCGGGCGGTGGCCTAGTGACCAATTTTAGACCGCAAATAGAAGGCCTACCCATGACAGTTAATCCGTCACCACTGAGCATTCTTGCCTTAAACGTTCAAGCCGGGGGTGGACCACGCGTTCCCGCCCTTACGAAATGCTTGGATGAACATGATCCACAGATTGTTATGCTGTCGGAATGGCGGGACAATCCCTCCGGCCGCGACCTGAAGGCTTGGGCCGACGCCAGGGAAATGCATCACGCCGGTCAGACGGACGGTGGAACCGCAAACGGTGTTTTCCTGGCCGCCAATACGCCGTTCACGCAAGAAGCAGTTACACCCAAAGGGGGCGGCGCCGGCGTGTTGATGCTGGCTCACTTCGATAGCTTCAGCATTCTTGCCTGCTATTTTCCAGGAATGAAGGAAAAGGCCCCGTTTTTTGCCCGATGCGCCGAGATTGCTGCTAACCACACCTCGAGGCCGTTTGTGATCATGGGCGACTTGAACACGGGAAATCAGGTTGGCGACCGCAGCGAAAAAGCCGATCGGTATCTATGTGCCGAAGACTTCGGCGCGTTGACGACCCGGCATGGTCTTCATGACCTTTGGCGGCGTACCCATGGCCCAGAAGCCCGTGAATGGACATGGATGTCGCGGACGAACAACGGTTTCAGGATCGACCATGCTTTCGCAAACGACGCGTTTGTCCGGCATACGAACCCAAACTGTGTTTACGATCACCGCCCGCGCGAGAACCGCTGGACCGACCACAGTGCGCTTATCATTCGGAAAGGATTAGGAGTCTGAATTCATTGGTAACGGTGTCTGTTATGAGTTGCCGTTTCCCCGGAGTGTTTGCCCACGAATCGGCTATGCATTGTCGATTACACGCGGAATAAGCCGAACATCGGCGATTTGGTAGCTCACGAAGGATAGCACGATGCGGATCGGGGAACTGCTGGCGACAGCGTGGCTGAAGAATGAATTCGCCAAAGCGCGTCGTTCCGATGCCATTCCGGAAGGTAAACCGCTTTGGCATTGGCGCTGCAACGAGTTGGAACGGCAACGCATGCGGCAGATTCTTCGGCCACACTTGCCGCCGTCTAATCCCCCGGATCGCCACCAAGCGGCGATGTTCTGCCTTTTTGCGACGGAAACCCTCCGGCGCTCGTGGGAGGGTGGACCTAGATCTTGGTCTCTGGTGACGGATGCTCTCGGTGTAGCGCTTTCGCAGGCTGACTGCCGCTCCCTCACAGCGACAGGCCTGAGATATTGGCGACGGGAACCAAGGAAAGGCGACTCGATAACGCAATATCTGCATACCCTCGTCATAGAAGGCGGTATTCCTGATGCGCTGCTGACCGGAGACGTCGAAGCATTCGGACGATTCCTTCGTTCGGCGCTGGCCGATATCGAGGATTACCACGCCGAAGATCGCGATGCTGCACTCCGTCAAATCGCTCCGCATCGCGGAAAATTGCCTGGAACCTGGCAGGACGACGAGATCCTAGAACTGGCGGCCGAGCTATTGCTGGCAGTTGCGCAAGTTCGACAGAGAACCCGTAACTTACAGCCTGAAGCGCTGTTGCCATGGCTGGAAGCTAATCCCGAATGGCAAGCTTCATTGCCTTTGGACATCGCGTCGGATCGGGTAAAAAGTCTGCTTGTTTCGCTCATCGCGCAACGGCGTAAACCGACCACGCGCATGCTGACGCGGTTATGTCACCGGGTTCTAGCGCGTAAAGCGGACGGATGGCGTTGCGCCATGGTTTTGGAGCTGGATGGCCGCTTTCCAGCGTCAGAATTAGTCCACCCAGTCTTCGAGGATACCCGGGTAAACCGGGTAAGGTTGTTTCTGGACGCCGGCCCCGAGGCGGGGGTCGCCATAGCGCTGCTCGAAAGAGAAGGCGATGGCATGGTACGATTTCGACCCTTGCAGACCCGCCCACTGCCACTGCCGTGGCATGATCCTGCGCGTGTTCGCCTGCAATGCGACGGAATAGAAGGGGGAATGTTCATATTGCCAGGCGGCGATCCGCTTCGCGATCTACCTTGGGTCCTCGAAGATGATTCTGACGATGCCGTTCCACTAGTCTCCCCCTCGCGCCTGCGAATCGTGGGCACCGGCAGCAGGCGAACGCGACTGCCAGAACTTTATCTGGCCGTGGACCCAGACCAAGGTCGGCTGACAGACCCTGACCCTTCTTGGCTTGGCTCGATCGAGGAAACGAACCGGGCAGTGGCTCGGATACAACGTCCTTGCCTTTGGCATGAGACGGTGGGCGGCACATACCTCCAATTTACTCCCGGAGACACGGCCGATGAGGAGCACCCATTGGCGTTGCATCCGTCCCGGCCGGGATGGACGGTGCTTGCCCCATTCGTATCTCTTGGCCCACCAGGGCTCCCTACGGGCAGTGGCGCGATATTTTGGCGTCGGACGCGCCACGAACGCTGGCAACCACTTCGCCAATGGCCAATTGGACGGCTACAAGTTGCCGTCATCCGCGATGAGGTCGTTTGGGACACTGGCGAAATCGTCGTGCTGCCATCGGATGCGCGAATAAGATCGGGACGGCCAAATGGACGGCGCGCCTCTATAGATATTGTGAATCTTGGCCCAGATGTTGCTGTCGAGGGGCCAATTGAGATCGGGCGCACGTCGATCGAAGGCGGCCTTCGTATTACCGTTGAATGGCCCAATCTACCGGAGCCGACAGTAACGGTTCGCACTCGTTTGGAGCGAGACGCACAGCCGCTGCGGCATAGGATCCGCGTGCCTTTTGGTCCCGGCTCCATAGAACGAGATGGGGTCTTGCTAACCGGCGGAGCGCAGATCCGCTTCGCCGATCTAAGCGAATATCGGGCTGTTTCCGGTGGTGATGACGGTGCGCAAGCTGCACTAGTAGTTCGGGTCCAAGGCGACCCCGGGCGCTCAAGACTCCCCTCATTCTCAGATAGCCGCGAAAGTATTGTGGAAGACCGGTTGCTCGGCGAGCATTGCGGCGAAGCGCTCGACGAGCGGGGCCAGTTGCTGATCGGGCATGTTCG
>CAINEA010000399.1 GCA_903847525.1 uncultured Acetobacteraceae bacterium
CGGCGACTTCACCTACTCCACCTTCCCGCTCGCGGATGTCGACGTCACCGCGCTGGCCAATTACGCCCATGACAAGATGGGCAAGAAGAAGGCGGCGGTGTTGTATATCAACAACGACACCGGCATCGGCGGCGCCAAGCTGTTCCGCGACACATTCACCAAGGCAGGCGGAGAGATCGTCGCGTTTGAGGCGTACGATCCGAAGGCCACCGATTTCACCGGCCTGCTGCTGAAGCTGCGCGTGGCCAATCCGGACATGGTGCACATGCACTCGCTCGCGGAACTGCCGCAGGTGATCGCACAGATGCGCCAGCTCGGCATGACCCAGCAGGTCACCAGCTATTCGGTCGGCTACAACCCGAAGATCCTCGCCCAGCTCGGCCCGGCCGCCGAAGGCCTGATCGTGACCTCGCTGGCGCCCACCTCGGCCAACAACCCCAACGTCGCCAAGCTTCTCGACCTGTGGAAGCAGGTCGGGCGCGCCCCGAACGGCCTGCCCTATCTGCAATATGCCTGGGACACGACGATGTTCGTCGCCGAGGTGTACGGCTATCTCGATAAGAAGGGCCTTCCGCTGACCGGGGAAAACTGCATCAAGGCAATGCTGGACATTCGCGAATTCAACTTCCCGATGACCGGCAAGCTGGTGGTTACCGACGACCATAAGGTCAAGAAGCCGGTCTACCTGTATGTCGTGAAAGACAACAAGTTCGACCTGCTTGAAACCATCTCCTGAACGGCGTTTCAGGTCTGATCGATGATCGATAACGTACCATGATAGAATGGGCGATCCTGCTGCAGATCCTGTGGACCGGCATCGCGATGTCTTCCTATTTCGTGCTGCTGACGGTGGCCTTCGCCCTGACCTTGAAGGTGGAGAAGCTGTGGAACTTCGCCCAGGCCGGGCTGATGGGCATCGCCTTTTTCACCATGTTCTTCGTTGTCAACAAGCTTGGCCTTCCCGGCTGGGCCGGGCTCACCGCCGGCCTGGCCGTTACGGTCGCCGCCGCCGTGGCCCTGGAGGCGGGCGCGATCTCCGTGCTGCGGGCCCGCAACTCAGGCGGCCTGACCTTCTTTATCTTCACTCTGGTGTTCTCCCAGTTCGCCGCCTACGTGCTGACCTTCCTGTTTGGCACTGAACCCGAAACCATCTACCCCAGCGTGATGTCGCCGGTGCGGATCATCAGCAACATTGCGGTCAGCGACTGGGATATCCAGGCGGTCGTCACGACGATCGTTCTGGTGGCCGGACTTTGGGCCTTCCTGCGCTTCACCCGCGACGGCCAGTTCATGATCGCGGTCGCCGATAATGCCAAGCTGGCGGAGATCTACGGCATTTCCGCCAACCGCGCCTACATCATCTCCGGTGCCATAGCGGCAGTGTTTCTCACCGTGGGGATCTACCTGTACGGCACCCGCGCCGGCGTGACGCCCGACGTGCCCTTGGTGTTGGTGCTCACCTCGGTGATCGGCACTCTTCTCGGCGGTCTCGGGCGGGTATTCGCCGCCGGCGCCGCGGCGGTGTTTCTCGGCCTGCTGCAGAGCTTCTCCATCCTGGTCATCCCGTCGAAATGGCAGGCGATGCTGCTGTACGGCGTCCTGTTCGGCGCCTTGATCGTGTTTCCGCGCGGTATACCCGGCTGGCGGCCTCGCCGCGTTCAGGCTCCTGCCGCACCTGCGGTGGCTTCCCCCAGCCCGGCCGAAGGCTGATCCCACATGGAATATCTCGCCGGAACGATCATCTTGATCGCGCTGTTTGTCATCCTTGCCTCCAGCTACAACTTGATCATCGGCTATGGCGGCCTCAACACGGTCGCGCACCCGATCTTCTTCGCGCTCGGCGCCTACACCTCGGCGCTGCTCGGCATTCATGCCGGCCTGCCGATGGCGGTCTGCATCCTTGCCGGCATCGCCGTCGCGGTGCTGGTGTCCGTGCTCCTCGCGGTCACCACCTTGCGAATATCCGGTGACTACCTGCTGATCGCCAGCCTGGGCTTTCAGCTCGGCCTGCTGCAACTGATCAACAATATGGAATTCACCGGCGGCCCCGCCGGCCTCTCCGCCGTCCCGAACACCTTCGTCGGGCAAGGCCGCGGCACCATCTATGTCGTCATCTGCACCCTTGCCGCAATCGCGGTGGTCTGGGCGATCTGGCGAACCATGAACGGCCCGTTCGGCCGCGCCGTGCGGGCGATGCGTGACGACGAACTCGCCTGCGCCGCGCTCGGCCGCGGCCTGATCTCCATCAAGATCCTGATCTTCGCCATGGGCTGCGGCGCGGCCGGCCTCGCGGGCGGCCTCTATGCCTATTACTTCCAGTATATCAGCCCGGAACAGTTCCAGGTCGCGCAGTCCGCGCAGATCCTGACCATGGTCGTGCTCGGCGGCATCGGCACCACGATGGGCCCGATCGTCGGTGCCCTCGTGCTGGTGGCGCTGCCGCAGGCGATCAACTTCCTGCAACTGCCGAACTCGCTGGTCGGCACGGTGCAGGGCCTGATCTTCACCACGCTGGTGATCCTGTTCCTGTTCCTCCGCCCCGGCGGACTGGTCGGACATACCGGTTCCCAATCCAGCCATGGGGCGGCGCATTGATGGAACCGATCCTGCGCATCGACAATCTGTGCAAGTCCTTCGGCGGCATCGTCGTTGCCGACCATATCGACCTGACCATCTCCGCCGGCGAGATCCTCGGCCTGATCGGTCCCAACGGCGCCGGCAAGACCTCGCTGTTCAACCTGATTTCCGGTGTGGTGCCGCAGGATGCCGGGAAAATCCAACTCCAGGGCCGCGACATCGCCGGCATGTCCTTGCACAACCGCGCCCGCGCGGGCGTGGCGCGAACCTGGCAGCACATGCGCCTGTTCCGCACCATGACCGTGCTGGAAAACCTGATGATGGGTCCGCGCGACTACCCCGGCGAATCGCTGCTCGGCAGCGTGCTCGGCCTCGGCCGGGTCCGCCGCGCGGAAACCGCCGCCCACGCGCAGGCCATGGGCATCCTGGAACGCATGGGCCTGGCGCAGACTGCGGAAACCATCGTCGTCGACCTTCCCTTCGGCCAGCAGAAGCTGATCGGCCTCGCCCGCGCGCTGATGAACGACGGCCGCCTGCTGCTGCTCGATGAACCGATGGCCGGCGTGGAAGGCTCCAACTACGAAACCATGCAACGCGTGGTGCACGACGAAGCCGCCGCCGGGCGCGCGGTATGCGTGGTGGAGCACAATGTCGGCTTCATCAAGGACCTCTGCACCACCGCCGTGTTCATGGCCCAGGGCAAGATCCTGCAGCGCGGCACGGTCGATGAACTGACCCGCTCGCGCGAATTGACGGAGCTGTATTTCGGCACCGCGGAGGATGCCGCCTGATGCTCGAATTCCGCAACGTCAATGCGCGTTTTTCCGGTTTCCGTGCCCTGCACGACATCTCCTTCTCGGTGAAGCCCGGTGAGATGGTCGCGGTGTTCGGCCATAACGGCGCCGGCAAGACCAC
>CAINEA010000400.1 GCA_903847525.1 uncultured Acetobacteraceae bacterium
GCAGACGTGCCCAGCGCCCGGCGCGTAGGAACCGTATTCCAAGTTGTTGACGCGGCCGTTCAGCATCAGCGGGGACTTGTGGGTATAGAAACCCAACGATGAAAATTCGTGGTAGGGGTCGTCCAGGATCAGTCCACCCGGCGGTGCCGCGTTGATCGCCTCGGCCAGGGGGTACGAACTCAAGTAGGGATCGAACGCGATCAGCGCGAGCCGGGCCGCTTGAAAGAACAAAGCCATCATCACGGCGATCGAGACGATTGCCCGGCGGTCCCGCAGCAGCAAGCATCCGGCGGCACCCAGGAGCGTGGCCAGTCCAGCCATCGCCAATGGGGTTCGAAGATACGCGAACGAACGCACTGTCAGATCGCCCATGTGCCCCAAGGAAAGCATGTAGGTGTCCTGCGAGTAATGCCCTAGGGCCGTGGATATATCCCCGGGTGTCGCGTAACCCCTGCTCGCCCACAGCAGCGCTCCAATGGCGGCGCACGCGATCGCCGACAGGACCCCGATGACCCGCAACTCCAACTTCCACGACTTCGCCGCCGCAATCGCGCTCCCGATCAGCACCGCGAACGCCGGGTAGGATGGCATCGTATAGTATTCCTGCGTTGTCGAGACCGAGAAAAAGCCCAGGATCACGACGATCCAGCAGACGCATAGCAAATGCATCCGGGACTCCCGGTCCACCGGTCGGAACTTCAGGCTGGCGGCACGGAGCAGGAAGACGCTCCACGGGCAGAACCAGATCAGATGCTGCGGCCAGAGGACCAACGGCGGCACCGTGCTGTAATCGTGCGGGTATCGCAGGTTCAGGAATCGCAGCACGTGTTCATTGATGATGTAGAACCAGAAGAACCCACGGTAGACTCCGGGCTCGCTGCGCATAGTGAAGTCGAAATAGGGCGGGTTATCGAGTACCGCCAGCACGTGCCACGGCAGCGCGACCGCGAGGAATACCAACAGGCCCAAGCCGATCCTCAGCCGTCCCCAAGCCTCCTTCCTCTTCCACGCGCCCGTCAGCAGGAAATAGAGGAGGATCACCCCGGTGGGAAGCACCGCCCCGATCAGTCCTTTGAAGAACACCGCGAGACCGGCCGACGCCCACATGGCGAGAGCCCAGCGTTTCGCCTCCCCCCACTCCGCATCCTGCGAACGCAGGAAAAACCAGAGGGCGAAGCCGATCGCAACCGTCACCAGGATGTCCGGGATGTTGACCCGTGTGAACAACCAGAGGCCGGTGGAGGTCGCCATGGCTAAGCCGGAATACAGCGCCGCACGTTTTCCAATCCCCCAGAGTGCCATCCTATACGCTAGGACCGTCAGCAGAAAGCCGAATAGTTGCTGCGGAATCCGCGCGGCCCAGTCGTGGTCTCCAAAAATCTTGAAGGACACCGCGATCATCCAGTAGAGCGGGGGTGACTTGTCGAGGAATTTCACCCCGTCCAAATACGGCGTCACCCAGTCGCCGGACTTCAGGATGTTGCGCGCGATGTCCCCTTGGCCCGCGTCGAGGTCGTCCATCAACCTCGGCGGCGTCAGGATCGAAGTAAAGCAGATGATGAAGGCAAGGAAAAGTACGATTTTCTGCCCGTGGCGAAAAAAGGGATGGTCCGGCTCCGGCTCGTTGATGGTCGGGGC
>CAINEA010000401.1 GCA_903847525.1 uncultured Acetobacteraceae bacterium
CGCCGCCGCCGCCTGGCTGCCGCCGGACGCGGCTTCCCGGGTGCCGGGCCTGGGAAACCTGAACCGCTCGGCCACCCTGCTGCGCATCGAGGATTTCGCCACCTCCGTTGCCTACCGAACCGAACGCCTGCGTGCCGACCTGGCTCGGTTCGGCCGGGCCGACATCCTGGACGATGCAACCTCGCGCAACGTGTGGCGCGCGGTGCGTGACGGCGTACCACTGCCTGCCGCGCCGGAAGACGCTGTCTGGCGGGTCTCCGTCCGCCCCTCCGCCGGCCCCGGGGTCCTGCGCGCGCTGGAACGCCAGATCGGCATGCGCGGTTACCTCGATTGGGGCGGCGGGCTGGTCTGGCTCTCGGGCCATGCCGATGCCGGCACGCATGCCGCGGTGGAGCAGGCCGCCCATGACGCGGGGGGCATATGGATGCTGCTGCGGGCTCGCGAACCGCTGCGCGCGGTCGTGGACGTGATCCCGCCGGAGGCCCCGGCGCTCGGCCACATCACGCGGCGGGTGAAGGCGGCGATGGATCCCAAGGGCATCCTCAATCCCGGCCGCATGTATGCCGGACTGTAGGGCACGATGTACATACCGAGCTTTCTGATCGTTGTGCCGTGTCTTGCCAGCTTCCTGCTCGCGGCGGTCCGCTACTACGAGGCCAACCCAGACAGCCGGCTGACCGATCGGCGCTTCGTCATGGCGGCCGGGTCGATCGCCACCATGCTTGTGTTTCTGCTGAGCCGCGCCTTCTGGCCGGCGGAAGCGTGGCTTTCGGTTGCCTTCCTGCTGTTCGCGCTTTGCCTGCTCGGCTTCGCCATCCGGATGTTCCGCCAGCCGGTGCATCCATTGGCGCCGCCGACGCAGACGCCGACTGCGGGCTGAACCGGAAGGCTGCCATGCAAACCAATTTCACCGAAGTCCAGCTGCGCGATCCCGAGATCGCCGTCTCCAACCAGATCCTGCGCAGCTGCGTGCATTGCGGCATGTGCACCGCGACCTGCCCGACCTTCCTGCTGCTGGGTGACGAACTCGATAGCCCGCGCGGACGCATCTACCTGATCAAAGACATGCTGGAGCAGGCACGTCCGGCGACCGAGGAGGTGGTGCGCCATGTCGATCGCTGCCTGTCCTGCCTGTCCTGTATGACCACCTGCCCATCCGGCGTGAACTACATGCACCTGGTCGATCATGCGCGGGTGCATATCGAGAAAACCTACCGCCGGCCCTGGCATGAACGGCTCTTGCGCAACACATTGGCCGCCGTGCTGCCGCGTCCTGGCCTGCTGCGGCTGGCGCTGGCGGGCGCGAAGCTGGCGCGTCCGTTCTCCCGCCTCATCCCCGGCCAAAGCCGGCTCGCCAACCGCGCGCGCGCGATGCTGCAACTTGCCCCCGCCTCGCTGCCCGGCCCGAGCCCGATCGGCGGCGCGCGCGTGCACGCCGCCCAAGGCACACGCCGCGGCCGCGTCGCGCTGCTGGCAGGCTGCGCCCAGCAGGTGCTCTCCCCCTCGATCAACGAGTCCACGATCCGCCTGCTCACGCGCCTCGGGATCGAGGTCGTGGTCGCCAAGGGCGCCGGCTGCTGCGGTGCCCTGGTGCACCACATGGGCCGCCACGATCCCGCCCTGGACGCGGCGCGGGCCAATCTCACCGCCTGGGGACGGGAGCTGGACAACGGCGGCCTCGATGCCGTGGTGATCAACACGTCGGGCTGCGGCACCGTGGTGAAGGATTACGGCTTCCTGTTCCGCGACTTGCCGGAGCGTGATCGCGCGGCGCAGGTCTCCGCCCTGGCGATGGATATCACCGAATATCTCAGCCGCATCGGCTACGCGCCGACGCGTGCGGCGCCGGAACTCACGGTTGCCTACCACTCCGCCTGCAGCCTCCAGCACGGCCAGCAGATCCGCAACGAGCCGAAGGCGCTGCTCAGCCGGGCCGGTTTCCGCGTGGTGGAGCCCGGCGAGGGTCACATCTGCTGCGGCTCGGCCGGAACCTATAACCTGATGCAGCCGGAGATCGCCGCCCAGCTGCGCGAGCGCAAGCTCGGCAACATCCTGGCCACCAAGCCCGACCTGCTGGCCGCCGGCAATATCGGCTGCCTGACCCAGCTTTCCGGCGCCGGGCTGCCGACGGTGCATACGGTCGAACTGCTCGACTGGATGGCGGGCGGCCCGAAGCCGGAGGCGTTAGGCTAGGTATCGGAGGCGTTGGGCAAGCTTCCCGAGGCGCTTACAAACTGACGCTTGTGCTGGCAGGGCTTGCGGCGGCAGCATAGGCCATGCGGCATCTGCTCCTGATCTTGCCTCTCTGCCTCGCGGCCCCAGCCGCCGCGGAGGA
>CAINEA010000402.1 GCA_903847525.1 uncultured Acetobacteraceae bacterium
TCGACCGCTATATCTTCCGCCAACTCGGCGTCGCGCTGATCGCGGTCACCGGCGGGCTGGCCGTGCTGATCTGGCTGGTGCAGAGCCTGCGGTTCGTCGAGCTTGTGGTGAACCGCGGCCTGTCGTTCGGGGTGTTTCTGGAACTGACGGGACTGCTGCTGCCGAGCTTCGTCGCGGTGATCCTGCCGATCACCAGCTTCGTCGTCGTGCAATTCATCTACCAGCGCCTGGCCGGAGATCGGGAGCTCACGGTCATGCGTGCCGCTGGTCTGTCACCGTTCTCCCTGGCGCGGCCGGCGCTGTTCCTGGCACTGCTGGTTATGGGCGCGGGCTATCTGCTCAATCTGTGGCTCGTGCCGGCAAGCCTCAGCGCCTTCCGCGAATTTCAGTGGGAGATACGCAACCGGGTCGCGGCCTTCCTGCTGCAGGAAGGCGTCTTCACGACGATGTCGGACGATTTGACGGTCTATGTGCGCGCGCGCGACCGTGACGGCACCTTGCGCGGCATTCTGGTGGACGATGCCCGCCAGCCCGGCGCCCATGCCACGATCCTGGCCGAGCGCGGCCGGCTGGTGGAAGGTCCGAATGGACCCCGCGTGCTGCTGCTCAACGGCAGCCGGCAGGAACTGGACCGGCAGTCCGGACGCCTGAACATCCTGACCTTCAGCGAGAACGCGATCGATCTGGCGCAGGCGTCGCGCAGCGAATCGACGCGCCCGCTCGACATGTCCGAGGTCGGACTGGATGCGCTGCTCGATCCGCATCCGTCCAACGCCCAGGATATCCCGAAATGGCGGGCGGAGGCGCAGAAGCGGTTGTCCTCGCCATTGACCGGGGTGTCGTTCTCCCTGGTGGCGCTGTTGTCGGTGCTGACCGGCACGTTCCGACGCCATGGCGGGATCCTGCGCCCGTTGATCGCGATCAGCGGCATTGTCGCGCTGCTGGCACTCGGTCTGATGATCGGCAGCCTTGCCGCGCGTGACAACCGTTTGATACCGCTGGTCTGGCTGCATGCGGTGCTGCCGGGGATCGTTTGCTTCTGGCTGCTGGTCGGCCCCCAGATGTGGCTGGGCCGCGTAGTTCGCGCGCCGGTGCCGGCGGCGTGAGCCTGCTGTCCCTCCCGATGCCTCTGGCCTGCCGGGGCTGCCGATGAAGTTGCCGCTTACCCTGTCGCTGTACATCTCGCGCCAGTTCCTGCTCTCGACGCTGAGCATGCTGCTGGCCCTGTCGGGCCTGGTGGCGATGTTCGACTTCATCGAATTGCTGCGCCGCTCGGCCAGCCGCGCGGAGGCGACGTTTGCCCTCGTCAGCCAGATCGCGGCCCTACGCCTGCCGTTCATCATGATCCAGATCCTGCCCTTTGCGGTGCTGCTGGGCGGCATTCTGGCGTTCTGGAAACTGACCCGGTCGTCGGAACTGATCGTCGCGCGGGCCTCCGGTGTGTCCGCGTGGGCGTTCCTTGCGATGCCCATGCTCTGCGCCATGCTGCTGGGCGCCTTCGCCTCCGGCGCGCTCAGCCCGCTTTCATCGGCGATGCTGGCGCGCGCGGAGGTGCTGGACAACACCTATCTGCGTGCCGGCGGCGGTCCGCTGGCATTGACCGGCGGACAACTCTGGCTGCGCCAGGCCGACCATGAGCAGTCCGGCCTCGGTCCGGCGGCCGCGGATGGCGCCGCGCTGAATAGTTCGGGCGTGGCGATCATCCACGCCCATGGCGTGCAGCTGAGCGGCAAGACACTCAGCACGCAGGATGTCAGCGTGTTCCGCGTCGATGCCGCCGACCATTTGCTGGCGCGCATCGAGGCGACCGGCGCCAAGCTGACGCAGGGGGCCTGGGAACTGGACGGCGCGCGTGTGATCCTGCCGGGCAAGCTGCCGGACCAGCCCCGCGCGCTGCTGCTGCCGACCGACCTGACCGTCGCGCGCGTGCAGGACAGTTTCGCCTCGCCCGACACGCTGTCGCTCTGGGCCTTGCCCGGGTTCATCGCCCTGCTGGAGCGGTCCGGGTTCTCCTCGCTGCGCCACCGGCTGCATTTTCATTCGCTGTTGTCGCTGCCGTTGCTCTCGGCGACGATGGCGCTGGTGGCGGCCGGCTTCTCGATGCGCCCCGCGCGGCGCGGCGGCGTGGCACGGATGATCGGCAGCGGCGTGGCGGCCGGGTTCCTGCTGTTCGTCGTTTCCAAGGTTGCCGAGGAGTTCGGCCAGTCCGGCGCGCTGCCTGTCTCCCTGGCCGCCTGGGCTCCTGCCGTCGCCGGCATGCTGCTCGCGGTGGCGCTGCTGCTGCACACGGAAGATGGATAGAATGCGGATGCTCCCCTTCCGTCTCTGCGGTGTCCTGCTGGCGATGCTCATCGCGGCCTGCGTGCTGCCGGGCGCCGCGCGCGCGCAACCGCTCGCCGCCGTGGGCAACGTGTCTGCGATCGACCGTGACAAGCCGGTGACGTTCATCGCCGATCAGGTCGAATACGATCGCGAGGCCGGCATCGTCACG
This sequence comes from uncultured Acetobacteraceae bacterium, assembly GCA_903847525.1. Taxonomy (GTDB): domain Bacteria; phylum Pseudomonadota; class Alphaproteobacteria; order Acetobacterales; family Acetobacteraceae; genus PALSA-911. The sequence goes on from CAINEA010000402.1 coordinate 2,492, forward strand.
GCCAGCGGCCATGTCGAGGCCTGGCAAGGCGAGCATGTCCTGCGGGCGGACAAGATCATCTACGACCGCAACACCGGCGTCGCCGCCGCCACCGGCAACGTGGTGCTGTTCGAACCGAACGAGACGCTGTTCTCCGACTATGCCGAACTGACCGAGGGCATGCGCGACGGCGTGCTGCGGGCCATGCGCACGCGGCTGGCGGAAAACGGCCGGCTCGCCGCCAACGGCATGCGCCGCACCGGGGGGGCTATTAACGAGCTCAGCCGGGTTGTATACACCACCTGCAACCTGTGCGTGGAAGACCCGACCAAGCCGCCGCTTTGGCAGATCCGCGCGCTTTCAGCGGTGCAGGACACCGAAAACAAGAAGATCGAGTACTACGACGCGGTGATGGAGATGTACGGGGTCCCGATCGGGTATTTTCCGTATTTCTGGCATCCGGACCCGTCGGTGAAGCGCGCCTCCGGCCTCCTGCTGCCGTCTTTCGGCTCGTCCAAGCATCTCGGCGCGTTCTTTGCCCAGCCCTATTACTGGGTGATCGACGACCAGTCGGACCTGACGCTGACGCCGATGGTCACCACCCAATCGGGCACCCAGCTCAGCGCCGACTACCGCTATCGCTTCAACGAGGGCCTGCTGTCGATCTTCGCCTCCGGCGCCGACGTCAACGGACAGGCGCAGGGGGCGATCTATGCCAAGGGCCGGTTCAACTACGACGATACTTGGCGCTATGGCTTCGATTTGAACCGGGCGTCGTCGTCGGACTATGTGCGTAATTTCAGCCTGAGCAGCTATCTGGCGGGCAACGCGAACATCCTGACGAGCCAGGCCTATGTCGAGGGCTTTGGCCAGGGCGCCTATACGCGCCTGGACGCCCGGGCCTACCAAGGCCTGTCCAACACGATCGTGGACAGCACCCTGCCCGTGGTGATGCCGCGCTACACCTACAACTATTTCGGCCAGCCGGACGATCTCGGCGGCCGGCTGTCGCTCAATGCCGGTGCGTTCAACGTGATGCGCACCAGCGGCACCAATACCCAGCGCGCCAACCTGACGCTGGACTGGGAACGCCCGGCGACCGGCCCGCTTGGCGATCTCTGGAAGCTGACGCTGCATGGCGATGCCGCCGCCTATAACGCGAACCACCTGAACGACCAGCCGAACTTCTCGACGCAGTCGACCAGTTCGCTCGTCAGAGCGCTGCCCCAGGCCGCATTCGACTTCCGCTGGCCTTTCGTGCGCGACAGCGGCGCCTGGGGTTCGCAGGTGATCGAGCCCCGGGTGCAACTGGTTGTCGCGTCCCAGGCAGGCACCAGCCAGCTCAACACGATCCCGAACGAGGACAGTCTGGATCTGGAGTTCACCGACCAGAACCTGTTCGGCTTCAACCGCTTCCCGGGGATCGACCGGCTGGAGGGCGGCACCCGGCTGAATGCGGCGTTGCAGGGCACCTGGTACCTTGGCGGCACCACCTTCGATGCGTTCGTGGGCCAGTCCTACCAGACGCAAACCGACAACCTGATGCCGATTACCTCCGGGCTGCACGACACGGTGTCCGATATCGTGGCCCGCGGCAGCTTCGCGCCCACCACCTGGCTCA
>CAINEA010000403.1 GCA_903847525.1 uncultured Acetobacteraceae bacterium
GGCCGAGGCAGGAAAGGGTCGCGTCTGCCAGGATGGCGAAGCCGATATTGAGCGTTGCGATGACCAGCACGGGGCCGATCACGTTGGGCAGGATATGACTGAACAGTATCCTGGGCGAGCCGATGCCGATAACCTGTGCCGCCAGCACATAATCCTTGCTGCGCTCCACCAATGTGGAACCACGCACGGTTCGGGCGAATTGTGGCCAGTTGCTGATGCCGATTGCGAAGATCAGCACGTAGATTTCCACTGCCTCCCGCAGATCCTTGGGCAGCGCGGCGCGGGCGATGCCATCCACCAGCAGGGCGATCAGGATGGCGGGAAAGGTGAGCTGAATATCGGCGATGCGCATCAGCGTGGCATCCACGACGCCCCCAAGATACCCGCTGGCCAGGCCAAGGCTGATACCGACCACCATTGCCAGCGCGACGGCGGAGATGCCGACGATCAGGCTGATGCGGGTACCGTAGAGTATGCCGGACAGCACATCCCTGCCCTGGTCGTCCGTGCCGAGCGGATAGGCCCGCTCGCCATCCGCGGACCAGGCGGGCGGCTTGAAGCTGTCGAGCAAACTGAGGCTCGCCAGGTCGAACGGGTCATGCGGCGCAATCCAATGCGCGAACGCTGCCGCGAGAAGAGTCAGCAGCACGATGGCGGCGGAGATCATTGCGACCGGCGAGCGGCGGAAGCTGTAGGCGATATCGCTGTCCAGAAACCGGTTCAGCGCATTCATCTGCCAGCCCGCAAGCGGGGATCGACCGCATAGTACAACAGGTCGACGACGAGATTGATGACAATGAAAACCACGGCGATGAGCAGCAAATAGGCCGACATCACCGGGATATCGGCAACACCGACGGACTGGATGAACAGCAGGCCCATGCCGGGCCACTGGAAAACGGTCTCGGTGACCAGAGAAAATGCGATGAGGCCGCCGAGTTGCAGCCCGACGATGGTGATCACAGGCACCAGCGTGTTCTTCAGCGCGTGGCGGTAATTCACCGAGCGGTCGCTCAGCCCCCGGGCGCGGGCGAACTTGATGTAGTCCGAACGCAGCACCTCCAGCATCTCCGCGCGCACCAGGCGCATGATCAGCGTCATCTGGAACAGCCCTAGCGTGATGGCCGGCAGGATCAGCGCCTTCAGGCCGGACCAGGTCAGGAAGCCCGTGGACCACCAGGAGGTGATCTGCACCACGTCGCCACGCCCGTAACTGGGCAGCCAGCCGAGCTGAACGGCGAAGACCAGGATCAGCAGGATGCCGATCAGAAAGGTCGGCAACGACACGCCCGCGAGGCTGAACATCAGGAAGCCGCGCGACAGCAAGGAATTGCGATAGATGCCGGTGTAGACACCCATCGGCACACCGATCAGCAGCGCCAGCACCGATGCGGTCGTGGCCAGTTCCAGCGTTGCCGGCAGGCGTTCGGCGATCAGTCCGGCCACCGGCCGCGCGAGGCGGTAGCTGACGCCGAAATCGCCATGCGCGGCGCGCCACATGAACTCGGCATATTGCACCAGGAAGGGCTGATCGAGGCCAAGGTTGTGCTGCAATTCGATCCGCTGAGCGTCGGTCGCCTCGATGCCCAGCATCGCCTTCACCGGATCGCCGACGAACGAGAACATCGCATAGGCGATGAACCCGACCACGAACAGGACCGGGATCGCCTGCAGAATACGTGAGAGGATGAAAGCGGGCATGCCTTTCTACCTAACGCATACCTTACGATTCCGCACCCGGCTCCACCCATTCGTTCACCAGCGTGAACCCGATGCCGAGCAGCACCGGGCCAAGGAAGATCCCGAGCAGGCCGAAAGCGACAGCACCACCAAGTACGCCAAGCACGGTCAGCATGAACGGCAATTGCGCCCCTCGGGAAATGAACCAGGGGCGAATGATGCTGTCGGCGCCTGAAACCGCGACGACGCCATAGGTCGCCAGGAATACGCCCCAGGCAACGTGCGAGGTGCTCATTAGCCACAACGCGGCCGGTATCCAGATGACCGGCGCACCGATCGGCAGCACCGAGAGGAAACCGGCGATGGCGCCCAGCAGCACCGGGCGCGGCACACCGGACAGCCATAGGCCGAAGGCGGTCAGGATGCCCTGCACGACCGCCGTGCCGAGGATGCCGTAGACCACGCCGCGCACCGTGGCGCCGGTAACGGCGATCAATCGGTCTGCCCGATCACCGGCGATGCGCAGCAGGATGGCATGCAGGCGCAGGGCAATCACGTCGCCATACACATAGAAGAAGAAGGCTATGAACAGGGCCAGCAGGAAAAGCAGCACGCCGTTGGCGATTCCCAGCAGCAGGCTGAAGCCGCTTTCGGCCACGATGCCAAAATAGGGTTTCAGCGCCATAACCATGACCGAAAGGTCAGCGGCCCAATGGTCCCAGACGTCTCCAAGCGTGGGACCCATGACCGGAATGTCGAACACCCAGGCCGGAGCGCCAGGCAATCCAGCTCGCAAGGCGTCCTCCAGCACGGTACGGAGCTGGTTCACCTCGCCGGCTCCGCTCGGTGCGGCGAGGCCGAGTGGCAAAACCACCACCACCGCAGTCAGGGCCACCATCAGCCCAGCGGCGACCGTGTGGTTGAGGTGAAGGCGCACACGCAGCCACTCGCAGGCCGGCCAAGTCGTGAAGACCAGGATCGCCGCCCAGAGCAGAGAGGGGAAGAAGGGATAAAGCACAAGGACGCAGCCAATCGCGACCCCGCCCAGCAACAGCCCCATGAGTATGCGTTCGGCGAGCATGTTTCCTTCATTTTCCGATCAGGGAGATACGAGGAGATAGTGGGTTGACCTTAGAGCAGCAAATCCGCCTGCCGTAAGCCGCCAATCTGGCAGACAGCCTGTCTTACAGTCAGTCTGGTAAACCAAACCGGCCAACTGTAGCTTTCGCGCAAGCCACCCGGGAGGATCACCATGCCGCGTCTCGCCGCCAATCTGTCGATGATGTTCAACGAACTGCCGTTCCTCGACCGGTTCGAAGCCGCGCGAAAAGCGGGGTTTGAGGGTGTCGAGTTCCTGTTTCCATACGATTTTCCCGCCTCCGAGATCGCCTCCCGCCTGAAGGCGAACGGCCTGACCCAGGCGCTGTTCAACATGCCGCCGGGCGACTGGGCCAATGGCGAGCGGGGCCTGGCATCCCTGCCCGGCCGGCAGGCGGAATTCCGGGAGGGCGTGAAGAAGGCATTGGACTATGCCGCGGCGCTGGATTGCCGGCTGGTCCATTGCATGGCCGGGATCGTGCCGTCCGGCGTGTCGCTGATCACCGCCGGCAGTCTGTATGCCGCGAATCTGGCCTGGGCCGGAGAGCAGGCGGTGGCCGCCGGGGTGAAGCTGGCGATCGAACCGATCAATCATCGGGATATGCCGGGCTACTTCCTGAACACCCAGGCCCAAGGTGCCGCGATCGTCGAGGCAATCGGGCGCGACCGGCTCGGGCTGCAGTTCGATGTCTATCATTGCCAAACCACCGAGGGCGACGTGACCAAGCGGATGGAGCTGCACATGCCGGTGATCGCGCATATGCAGATCGCGGACGTGCCGGCCCGCAACGAGCCCGGCACCGGGGAAATCGGCTGGAAGTTCGTGTTCCGGCGGATGGATGAGCTTGGCTACACAGGCTGGGTCGGCTGCGAATACCGCCCCGCAGCCGGCACCGTGGAAGGGCTGACCTGGCGCCAGGAATTCGGCGTTTAACTCGGTTCCATCCTCCAATCTTCTGAACACAGGGAATAAGACAATGAAAATCGGTTTCGTCGGCCTCGGCATCATGGGGCGCCCAATGGCGCTGAACCTGAAGAACGGCGGGCATGATCTGCTGGTGCCGGAACGCGCCAGCCTGACCGCGGAGATCCGCGCCGCCGCGACCGTGCTGGCGGATGCCACTGCGGTTGCCGCCGGATCGGACGTCGTGATCCTGATGGTGCCCGACACCGGTGATGTGGAGCGTGCACTGTTCGGCGCCGGCGGTGTCGCCGCCGGCCTCAAGAACGGCAGCCTGGTGATCGACATGTCGTCGATCAGCCCGGTCGCGACGAAGGAATTTGCCAAGAAGATCAACGCGCTCGGCTGCGACTACGTGGACGCGCCGGTTTCCGGCGGCGAAGTCGGCGCCAAGGCGGCCAGCCTGACCATCATGGTTGGCGGTCCGGATGCAGCCTTCGCCCGGGCCAAGCCACTATTCGACCTGATGGGCAAGAACATCACCCATATCGGCGCGGAGAACGGCACCGGGCAGACCTGCAAGGTGGCGAACCAGATCATCGTCGCACTGAATATCCAAGCCGCAGCGGAAGCGCTTGTTTTCGCGGCCCGGGCGGGCGCCGACCCGGCCAAAGTGCGCGAAGCCCTGATGGGCGGTTTCGCGTCCTCCCGCGTTCTGGAAGTGCATGCCGAGCGGATGATCAAGGGCACGTTCAATCCGGGCTTTCGCATCCGCCTGCATCAGAAGGATCTCAATCTGGCGCTGACGGCAGCGCGTGAACTGGGCCTGTCGCTGCCGAACACGGCGATCGCCCAGCAGATGTTCACCTCGGTGGCCGCGCATGGCGGGGCGGATCTGGATCACTCGGCGCTGGTGAAGGCGATCGAAATCCTGGGCGATTTCTCCCTCCAAGATAAAACCTGATCCGGAACAAATTTCCGGCGAATCCCGACGAATATCAGGGGTTTCAATTTTCTTAAGAAATCTGCCCCGAGTCGCAGGTTCTGACAAAATGCGCTGCCGCATGGGTTTTATACGTGGGACTTGTCCTGGCCTCGAATATGAGACATAGTCCTGCATCTTGTAGTTGCGGGAATAGGGGCAGGCACGTTGGAATCCATGCGTTTTACCGAGATTGGTCAGCAGCTTCGTGCCTACCGTCTCGAGTCAGGTCTCCGTGCAGAAGAGATCGCTGCCAGACTCGGCGTCTCTCGCGCGGCGCTGTACCGCTATGAAAAAGGCGAGGTGATCAAGCTCGATACGATCAAGCGCCTGGCCGAGCTATTGAAAATCTCGCCGCTGTCGCTGCTGGGGATCGGAGTCGAATACTATAACCGCCCGGTCGGGTACTTCGAGCGGCTGCGTCAGATCGAGGAAACCGCCGACCAGATCCTGATGATGTCGGGACCGATCTGCTATCTGACCACCTCCGATGCCTACGATTCCGCCCTGGCCGAAGTCTTTGACGAGGTGGCCGAGCAGTCGAGCGGCGAACGGATCGCGTTGCGCAGTAACGCAGAGCAGGTGATGGGCATTCTTGCTTCACGTAAGCGTATGTATCTGCAGCGCCGTCCCGGCATTATCGCCATGGTTTCGGTATCCGCCGTACAGCGCCTTCTGGAGTTCGGGGTAGCCGGACCGGTGAACCTGCCCGAGCGCCTGCGCCGGTTGTGCCGCCAGGTGGCAGCCGGTGAGGTCGCGAACATGGCCGCCATGATGGAAACCGAACCGATGGGCCTGCAATTTGGCCTGATCGCCGGCGCCGATCCCAGTTCCGCGTTCCAGATCCTGCGGGCGCGCGATCGGGTGACGCTGGCGGTTAATCCGTTCAGTACTGATCAGCATCCCAGCGCGCAGACCGGCGTGGCGATGATCACCGGTGCCGATGAGGCCATCGCCGCGCATCAGCGCGTGGCCGAAGCCAATTGGCGCGATGCGATCAAAGGACCAGCTGCTGCGACACGTATCCGCCAGCTGCTGAATTCACCGATCGCAGCCTAGGTTTTCGCCCCGGGCAGGGTGGGCGGCCTGCCCGGAGCGTCCTATGCTCGCGGGATGCCACCGCCCGAAGCCTCCCCCCTCCCTGCGCACGCCGACGTTCAGATCGAGAATTGCCAGCGTGTATGGCAAGGCTGGACCGCGCTCGATTTGATCCGGTTCCGGCACCGCCGTTTCGACGGCCACATGTCGGGCCTTCGGACCTGGGAAGTCTTGCGGCGCGGCCATGCCGTGGCGGTGCTGCCTTACGATCCGGATGCGGATCGCCTGGTGCTGATGGAACAATTCCGCCTGCCGGCGCTGGCCGCCGGGGTCGAACCGGTCATGCTGGAAATTCCCGCCGGATTTCGCGACGGTGAAGAGAGTATCGAGGCAGCGCTTTTGCGCGAAACTCGGGAGGAAATCGGACTCGAACCGGACAGGCTGGTGAAAATCGGCGATTTCGTGCTCAGCCCTGGTGGATCGGATGAGCTGGTGACAATTTTCGTCGGTCGCGTCCGCGTTCCGGATGCCGATACGAGCGGAATTGTCGGCATGGGCGGGTTGGCTAGCGAACACGAGGATATCCGGATCCGGGTCTGTCCGGCGGACGCCGCTATCGCCGCCGTGATGGCGGGCGAAATTCCCAACTCGGTCACCGCGCTCGCGCTTCTATGGTTCGCGCTGCGCCGAGACAGCCTGCGCATGGAGTGGATGATAGCATGACCGAAAAACTGTTCCTGGAAGACGCCGCATTGGCGACGGTCGCGGCCCAGGTACTCGCCAGCACACCAGACGGCATCGTGCTCGATCGCACCATTTTCTACGCCCGTTCCGGCGGTCAGCCGGGCGATACCGGCATTCTGCGCTGGGAACGCGGGGAAACCGTGATCGCCGACACGGTCAAGGGCGAGGGCGAGACGATCCTGCATCTGCCCGCTCCGGAGGCCGTCCTTCCGCCGGAAGGAGCGGAGGTCACGCTGGCAATCGACTGGGAACGTCGGCATCGGCTGATGCGCATGCACACCGCCCTGCATTTGCTGTGCAGCCTTATCCCTGGGGCCGCGGTTACCGGCGGGTCGATCGGGCTGGACAAGTCGCGCCTGGACTTCGATCTGCCGACCCCGCCTGCCAAGGACGAACTGGAAGCGTTGCTGAACGCGCGCATCGCCGAGGATCATCCGGTTTCGCATTTCTGGGTGGACGAGGCAGTGCTGGACGCCGATCCGGGCTTGGTTCGCACCCTGTCGGTGAAGCCGCCGCGCGGGTCCGGTCGGGTGCGGCTGGTGCGCATCGGCGGCGGCGAGGTGCCCGCGAGTGTTCCGGTGGATATGCAGCCCTGCGGTGGCACACATGTATCGCGCACCGGCGAGATCGGGCGGATGTTGGTGACCAAGATCGAAAACAAGGGCAAACAGAACCGCCGCATTATTATCGTGCCGGCGGAATAGGAGGCGACACATGAGTCCATTGGTAAGCACGGAGTGGCTGTCCGCCGAGTTGGGCAAGCCGGATCTGGTGGTGTTCGACGCCACGAAATACCTGCCGAACGAGAACAAGGACGGAAACGCACTTTTCCTAACCGGGCATATTCCGGGCGCGCGGTATTTCGACATCGATGAGGTCGCCGATCCCGACACCGACCTACCGCATATGGTCCCGACGCCGGGCCGCTTCGCCAAACTGCTCGGCGCGCTGGGCGTCGGCAATGACAGCCGGGTCGTGTTCTACGACCAGAAGGGCCTGGCCTCGGCCGCGCGCGGCTGGTGGATGATGGGGCTGTTCGGCCACGACAATGCCGCGGTCCTGGATGGCGGTCTGCCGAAGTGGCTGAAGGAAGGCCGCACGAACGAAATAGGTACTCCCGCCGCGGTCGCGGCCACGATTTTCCGCCCCGATTTCCGGCCGATGCGGCTGCGCGGCATCGGCGACGTGATCGCCAATATCGGCACCGGCGCCGAACTGGTGTTGGACGCGCGCGCCGCCGGGCGCTTTGCCGGCACCGCGCCGGAGCCGCGGGCGGGCATGCGCGGTGGTCATATTCCGGGCTCTGCCAACCTGCCCTTCAACGAGTTGCTGAACCCCGACCAGACATTCGCCGACCCTGCCTCGCTGCGGGCCCGATTCGCCGCGGCCGGCGTGGACGGCTCACGCCCCGTGGTGACCAGCTGTGGCACCGGCGTCACCGCGACCATCCTGACACTTGGTTTGCGGCTGGCCGGCCTGCCAGAGGGCGCCGTCTATGACGGCTCCTGGACCGAATGGGGCGGACGTCCCGACACCAAAGTGGAGACTGCCTGATATGACCGACGCGCCCCCGGCCAAGAAGAAGCACAGCCTGCGCACCCGGCTGTCCCATGCCGGACGGCCCGGCACGCATGTGCAGGGCTTCGTCAATCCCGGCGTGATGCGCGGTTCCACCGTGCTGCAGCCGGACATCGCCACCCGCAAAGCGGCTGGCGCCAAGCGTCTCGAGCAGGCCTGGATCTACGGCACCGCAGGCGGACCGACGCATTGGGCTCTGGAGGATATGATCGCGGAGATCGAGGGCGGCACGCGCTGCCAGATCGTCTCGACGGGATTGGCCGCCGTCACCACCCCGCTGATGGCCTATCTGAGCCAGGGCGACCATTGCCTGATGCCCGACAGCGTCTATGGCCCCGCCCGCAATTTCGCGAACTCGATCCTAAAGCGGTATGGAGTCGAGACTGTATTCTACGATCCGTGCATCGACGAAGCCGGACTGGCCGCCTTGATGCGGCCAAATACCAAGTTGGTGTACGCCGAAAGCCCGGGCAGCCACACGTTCGAGGTACAGGACATCCCGACGATCGCGCGCGTTGCGCATGCGCACGGCGCCAAGGTGCTGATGGATAACACCTGGGGCATTCACTATTTCCAACCGTTCGAGCACGGCGTGGACGTGTCCATCCAGGCGCTGACCAAATATCCCGGCGGACATTCCGACGTGCTGCTGGGCAGCATCACCACCAACTCCGACGAGGATTGGGAGAAGGTGCGCATGACCGCCAATACGCTCGGCCAGTACGCCAGTCCGGACGATTGCTGGCTGACGCTGCGAGGCCTGCGCACCATGGGCGTGCGGCTGAAGGAGCAGATGGAAAGCGCGATGCAGGTCGCGCACTGGCTGCGCCACCGGCCGGAAGTGGCGCAGGTGCTGCACCCTGCCCTGCCCGGTGCGCCCGGCCATGCGCTGTGGAAGCGCGACTTTACCGGCGCCTGTTCGCTGTTCGGCGTGGAGTTCAAGCCGGAATTCAGCCAGGAAGCGAGCGAGAAGATGATCGAAGCTCTGGAACTGTTCGGCATCGGCGCGTCCTGGGGCGGCTATGAAAGCCTGGCGACGCCGACCACCGGCAATCTTGTTCGCACCGCCGGCACCGGAAAATTCCAGGGACCGGTAGTGCGGATGCATATCGGACTGGAGGATCCGGCCGACCTGATCGCCGACCTGGAGCAGGCCCTTGCGGCGATGCGTGCGCAAAGCGGTTAGATCATCAGCGAGGAGGTCCCGATGAACGTCGAAATCGACTATTGCGGCATGTGAGGCTACGAGCCGCGAGCCCGTGCGGCCCGCGACCTAATTCTGGCCCGTATTCCGGATGCCAAAATCACCCTGCGCAAGTCAGGTGGTGGGGTTTTCGAGATCACCGTGGATAGCGCTCTGCGCTTTTCGAAAAAACAGTCGGGCCGCTTTCCATCCGATGCCGAGATCGTATCGGCCGTCGTCTGACGGTCCGATGCCTCCGGTAGGCAGGTAAGACAGCAATGCTGACCAGCCTTTCGCAAAGGCCACTTTGCCGCGGCGATTTGGAGCCCTAGAGTGCCCCGGTCTTAACCAAAATTCTCAGAGGGACGGTAATGGCCAACATCGCGATCACCCGGTCAGCCACGCCCGGCCAAACGCCGGCGGACGAAACGCTGCGCTTCGGCAAGGTGTTCACGGACCATATGTTCCTGATGAACTATGACGCCGGCAAAGGCTGGCACGACCCGCGCGTCGTGCCCTACGCGCCATTCACCCTGGATCCCGCGACCTGCGTGCTGCATTACGGCCAGGCGATCTTCGACGGGCTGAAGGCGTTCCGTGGCCCCGACGGCCGAATCCGGATCTTTCGCACCCCGGACCACGCGGCCCGGCTCAACCGATCGGCCGGCTATCTCTGCATTCCGCAGATTGATCCGCTGATGATCGAATCTGCCATCCGCAAGCTGGTGGAGGTGGATCAGCGCTGGGTGCCGCATCTGGCGGGCACCTCGCTGTATATCCGCCCGACCGTGATCGCCACCGAGGCATTTTTGGGTGTGCATCCTTCGTCGAGCTATCTTTTCTACATCATCGCCGGTCCGGTGGGCGCCTATTACCCGGAGGGCATGAACCCGGTTCGCATCCTGGTAAGCGACAAATATGTCCGCGCCGTGCAGGGCGGGCTCGGCGCCGCCAAAACCGCTGCCAACTACGCCGCCAGCCTGTTCGGCGCACAGGAAGCGGAGCAGGCCGGCTATACCCAGGTGCTGTGGCTCGACGGCATTCACCGGCGCGACCTCGACGAGGTCGGCACGATGAACATCATGCTGCGCATCAACGACGAAGTGATCACCCCGCCGCTGACCGGAGCGATCCTGGCCGGCATCACGCGGGATACGGCGTTAACCTTGATGCGCGATTGGGGCTGGAAGGTATCCGAACGCACCATCAGCATCGATGAAGTGACCAATGCCGCCAAGAACGGCTCGCTGAAGGAAATGTGGGGCACCGGCACCGCCGCCGTGATCTCGCCGGTGGGGGAACTCGGCTACAAAGGCGAGAATTTTGTGATCAACGGCGGCAAGACGGGTGAACTGACCCAAAAGCTATACGACGCGATCGTCGGCATCCAGTACGGCACCGCGCCAGACCCGTATGGCTGGGCGGACCCGGTCGAGACGGAAATCGCGGCTTCCCGATCGGCAGCCTGAACCGGCCCGGGAAAGATCGGTCATGACCAGCGTCGTGGTAACGGGCGGCAGCGGCAAGGCCGGACGGGCGGTGATCCGCGACCTGCTGGCGCACGGCCATACCGTGATGAACGTCGACATCGCCCCATCGCCCGAGCCGCTATGCCATTTCATGAAGGCCGACCTGAACGACATGGGCCAGGCAGTGGAGGTGCTGCGCCAGGCCGCGGGCACGATCGACCGGCGGAGAATGCCGATCGGAACGCCTGAGGCAGTGGTGCATCTGGCCGGAATACCGGCGCCGGGATTGGCACCGGACGGGACGGTGTTTCGCAACAACATGATGACCACCTACAATATCTTCAGCGCCGCGACGCTGATGGGACTGAAACGGGTGGTGTGGGCATCGAGCGAAACCACCTACGGCCTGCCGTTTACCCGCACCGCGCCGGTCGCAGCTCCTGTCATGGAGGAACATCGCCTCGCACCCGAGAGCAGCTACGCGCTGGCCAAGTCCCTGTGCGAGGAAATGGCGCGGGAGATGCATCGCTGGAACCCGGGCACCGTATTCGTGGGCCTGCGAATTTCCAACATCTTCGAGCCGGCTGATTATGCACAGATCCCGTCTTTCTGGGCCGATTCCTCGCTACGGAAGTGGAACTTGTGGAGTTGGGTGGATGCGCGCGACGTGGCCCAGGCATGCCGGCTGGCGCTGCACGCGGACGTGGCAGGGGCGGATGCGTTCACGATCGCCGCTGCCGACACGCTGATGCAGCGGCCGAGCCGGGATCTGATGGCGGAATCGTTCCCCGATGTCCCGGTAAGCCCGGGCCTCGGCAAGTTCGATACGCTCCTGTCGATCGCCAAGGCGCGCCGTGTCCTCGGATATGCTCCGGAACATACTTGGCGCGGCCGGCTTCCGGCGAACGAATGGAACCAGGTCGGCTGATTTTCGTCGCCTGATATCAGGGCAGGACCGAACAGCATGTCAAATGCGGCCATTGCGGAAACCGACGATACGGCGGGGTATTCTGCGGTCGAAGCGATTTACCACGCCTACCTGACCGGCCTTATCCTAACACTTGTAGCCAAATCCGGAACCACTCAGGCGGCGGAGGTGGTGTTTCGGACGTTTCGCCGCCAGCAGCTTGCGCGGTTCGTGCCGGGGCTGAAGAAGCTGGGGCTAGATGGGCTGCCGCATGCGCTGGCCTGTGCGCAGTATCACTACCTGTCCAATCAGGTCGGCGGCGTGAAGGTCGAATATGTCTACGAGAACGACCGCAAGGCCTGGGTGCGTTATCCGCCGCCGCGCTGGATCTGGTCAGGCACGGCGGTGTGCTCCATTCCCTCGGAGGTTTCGCGGGCGATGCTGCGCGGCTGGCACGCCAACAATGGCGTGGTGCTGGGCAATCCCCGGCTGGGCTTTGTCTGCACCGGTCAGACCGTGGACGGCCAACCGGGGCTGGAGGGCTATTACCGGGAATTCGACCATGACCTCGCGCCGGAAGAACGGCTGCAATTCTCCCCTGGTGAGGAATGTCCCCCGTTCGATCCGGCACAGGCGCCGCTGCTGTCCGAGGCAAGCTGGCCACCGGCAAGGCTGGCGAAGGTGCTGCGCAACTACGCCATGGAATACATCACCTCGATCCTACCGGAGACAATTGCCGCTCTCGGCCCGTCCGAGGGGCTGTACCTGGCGGGTTCGGCAGCACGCCTGATTGGCATGCACAGCTTCGACACGATTGCGCAGACGCTGGGCGGCGTCGGCCCAGGGGCGCTTGGATATGCAGAGTTTTTGCAGCGGATCGCGCGCGCCCAGGGCGATGAAGCGGAACTGGTACAGGACGGCGAGGCCTGGCGCGTACGGCAGCGCGGCTGGCGGTTGATGCGCGAGCGCTTGGATCTGTCACCGGCCGTATTCGATGCGTGGACTGAACTTTGGTCCGGTTGTGCGATGGCGCATGACCGGTGGCTGACGCTGGACATAACCCAGCGCCGAGACCGTGGTGATCCGGTCTGGGAATGGCGGATCGGACGACGCTTGCCTGCAACGGCCTGAAAGGGCGTCGTGGAAACTCGTTAAATCCGGGCCAGCAACTCCGCCTTCTTGGCGGTGAATTCAGCATCTGAAAGCACCCCCTTGCGATGCAGTTCCGCAACCCGCTCAAGTTGCGTTAGGGCATCATTGCTGCCCGGGATGCTGATCTGGGCATTTTCGGTCTGGGAAGGTTCGGGCTGCCACTGTACCGGTTGGGGCTGATATACCGGGGCGGGCGGATTGCCGTAGACGACCGGCAGGTCGGAAAGCCGAAACTGCCCGAACTGGCTGCTGAAGGTGGCGGATTGGTCGCTGCCCTGCTGCTGAGAGAAGCCGCCGATGGAATGCTCGCCGGTGTCATAGACCGTCACCTGGCCATTCTGCTGCACCGCCAGGCGCCGGGTAGACGGGAAATAGGCATAGCGCATGTCGTTTTGCCCGCCGCTGGAAGCGGGAAGCCCAAAATCGCCGGGCCACCAATTGGCCGAGCTTTGTATCGGCCCGCCATAGCCCGAGTTCTGCGGCATCGGCGGCGGGGTAAACAATTGCACCGGCCCGCGCAGCAGGTTGGCAAGATCGTTGCACAGCGCATCGACGCGGTATTTCAGGCCGTTATTGAACATGTCACCGACCATGATCATACCGCCCTGAGCCCACTGGCCCATGCCGCCGAGTTCCTGGATGTTGAACTGCGCCATGGTGCCGCCGCCATTGGCGACCGCGTCCAGCAGCATGGAAGCTGCCTCAATGCTGACGCCGTGGCGTTGCGCCACCTGGGCCAAGGCGTTCTGCCCATCCGGTGTGAGGTTATTCATAGGTGCTGTTCCTAGAGGCGAATTTCTGCCCGGTGTGTAGGCTGGAACAAGGAGAAATTGCAAGGAAATGGCCGATCTGCTCTGAAACGTTCATCCGGACGCGCGCATTGGCTCAAATTCAACCCAACGCAGGCTCCCGCACGCCACAGACACGAGCAAACTGTGGCGCCCTCTTCGCTGCCGCTACTTCTTGCGCAAGCTGAGTATATAGGACGCGATGCTGTTCGCCTGTGCGTCCGTATACGTGTCGGAGAGCATGTGCATGTGGTCCTGCTGGACGAATTTTGCCAGCCACGCCCGTTGAATGCCAGGACGACTGGCAATCGCCTCAAATGACGGGGCATCGGTCCAGGAACTGGGCCCGTTCGACACAATTACATGGCATCGCGCGCAGGGCTCCACGAGACGATGGCCTTCGGTCACCGACTTATTCTGGGCGAAGCCACTTGGGCTAAAAGCCAGGAGGCCAACCATCCCCAATGAAGTCGCCATAGAGATCGTTGCAATACGCATGAGAGCCTCCTTCTACCTACGGTCTCGGTCAGGCCCTCGAACCGGCAATCCATTTCTCAGGGATCGAGGGACACTTCAGTGCCCCTGCAGCCAACCTTGATTTATCACTGCCCGTCGTGCTCGACGTTAAAAAATATAGCTGCCTGGCGCAACTTCATTCCAAAGCAAGCCGATCGTCAAAACCAGCTAGGTCGGCTCACTTGCGACGCGATCCTTCCAATAGCGGGTCACCGACGCGATCGTCTCGGTCCACGGAATCATCGGCCGCCAACCCAGCAGGTCCCTTGCCTTGGCAGCGCTGCCGCAGACGACCGGGATATCGGAAGGGCGTAGGCGCGTGGGGTCGGTCTGGATCTCCGGATGCACGCCGGCAGCCTGCATGAGATCCTCCAGCACGTCAGCTACCCGGCGAGGGACGCCAGAAGCAAGATTAAGCGCCTCCCCGGGGGCCAGTCGTTCGGCCACTTCGATACAGGCGGCGTAGCCCGCGCACACGTCGCGCACATCCATGAAGTCGCGCATCGGTGAAAGATCACCGACCTGCATCACCAGCGGTTGCCGGCCCAGCGCGATCCGCGCGAGTTGGCGGGCGAAGGCAGCAACGACGAAGTCTTCCGACTGGCCGGGGCCGATATGGTTGAAGGCCCGCACCCGAACGACCCGAAGCCCCTCGGCCGCCATCGCGCCCAACGCCAGGTCGGCAGCGGCTTTGGTGGCCCCATAGATGTTCAGCGGCGCAAGCGGGGCGCCTTCAGTCAAAGCCATGCCGGAACGGAATGACATGCCATAGGCGTCCGCCGACGAGGCGAACACCAGCAGGCAATCGGGCGCCTCCGCGCGCAAGGCGTCGGCCAGATGGAGTGTCCCGTGCAGGTTGACTTGCCAGGCACGGTCCGGGTCCTGACGCGCGGCGGGGACCGCGGAGATCGCCGCCAGGTGCAGGCATATATCCGGCGGCGATTGGCGAATTGTGCTGAACACGGCCGCCCGATCGGTGACGTCGAACTGCGCTGACTGAAGGGTCGCTCCAGGAAAGCGGTTCGCCAGAATGGGCAGCAGGTGCCGACCGACGAATCCATTCGAACCCGTAACCAGGACACGCGAGGGCGTCACCGGGTCATTCGCTCTATCATTGGGTCAGACGGTTCTGTTTACAGCGATGGAGTTGAATGTCCGCATCGACCATCTCGGCAATGAGGGCTTCCAAATCCGTTTCCGGAATCCACCCGAGAACCGTGCGCGCTTTCGTGGCATCGCCCAACAGCACATCGACCTCCGCGGGACGGACAAACTTCGGAGACGTTTCGACATAATCCTCATAGTTCAGCCCGGCGTGGCCGAACGCAATCCGACAGAACTCGCGGATAGAAGTGGTGCGGCCGGTCGCGACGACATAGTCGTCGGCGGTTTCCTGCTGAAGCATCAGCCACATGGCCCGGACATAGTCACGTGCATGGCCCCAGTCGCGCTGTGCATCGAGATTACCGAGCGTCAGCCTGTCCGCTAGGCCTAGTTTGATGCGCGCGACCCCATCGGTGATTTTGCGCGTCACGAACTCCGTGCCGCGCAGCGGACTTTCATGGTTGAACAGGATTCCCGAAGAGGCGTGCAACCCGAAGCTTTCGCGATAATTCACTGTCATCCAATGGCCGTAGAGTTTGGCCACCGCATAGGGGCTGCGTGGGTAGAACGGCGTCTTCTCATTCTGCCGCGGTTCCTGGATGAGACCGTACATTTCCGAAGAGGACGCCTGATAGAACCGCGACCCAGGGCTGGCGATGCGCATGGCCTCCAGAACATTGACGACCCCTAGGCCCGTTACGGTTCCGGTCAAAAGAGGTTGCTGCCAGCTCGCGGCAACAAAGCTCTGGGCGGCCAGATTATA
>CAINEA010000404.1 GCA_903847525.1 uncultured Acetobacteraceae bacterium
GGAAACGATCTTTTTGGATTTGATATCGATCAGGACGATGTTGGGCCCGTTGGCCTCACCGACGAGGAGGTGCTCGCCATCGAATGACAGGGCGCCGATGCCGGTGCGTCCCTGCAGTTGCAGGCCGGTGGCCAAAGTCTCTTGCAGGACCGGTGCGGCGGGATTGAAGAGGTTGTAGATCGCCACCGATCCGCCGCCGTAATTGCCGATGGCGGCGAGCTGGCCGGAGCAATCCACGACGCAACCGCCGCCCTCGAACGGTGCGGTTATATGGACCGTGGTGGGCGTGGCCGGAACCGAGATGTCGGTCACGGCGAACCGAGTGTCGGTGCTGCTCGCGGTGACGGTGACGACTACGGACATGTCCTGCCTCGTGTTCAGCCGGGATGCGGAGGTGAGAGCCTTTTTTCATCCAGGGCACGGCGATGCTACGTCGCGGCGCGCGTGAATGGCAACAATCCGATCCTCCCGGACTTCCCGGAGGATGGCCGATATCGCGCTATCGGGAGAGTGATTCGCTTTCCAGCGGCAGCCGGCGCGCCTTGCTGCCCTTGCTCCGGGGTCAATGAGCGGCTGGTCCCGGCGGCTAGACGATTCCGTACGATTTTCCATTAATATATCCAAAATATATATACAGGACTATTTTAGTCGGGTAATGTGGTCCATAGAATGAATTTGAATCAAAACCTTCAGAAAAAATGGACTTATAAATCTTGAGATTGCGATTATTGATATTTTCTATGCTCTTCGTCGTCCTGAATGAGGCCCGTGCTGTTCCTTTAATTGGACTGGATATGCAGGCCCAAATCGTGTTTTCCGGAGGGGACACGACAACAGGTGCGGATTCAAAGGTTTACGGCAACATATCGTCCGGCGGTTCCTCCACCATTGCCGCAAACTCCCGTGTGTTCGGCAACATCGTCTCGGTGAGTACGGCGATGATCGGCGCGGCTGGGACCGTCAGCGGGAATATCGTCTCCGGCGGAGTTCTGGCGGCGGGCGCCGGGTCGGTCATCGGCGGCGATATCACCTCCGGCGGCGCGTCCACGGTGGGCGCGGGCACGCAGGTCGGCGGCAATATAGTTTCCGGGGGGGCTGCGACCACCGGCGCGTCGTCGGATGTCCATGGCAATGTTGCGACTGCCGGTGCCGCAAGCATCGGCGCCGCGGCCTCGGTCGACGGCATCGTCAGCGCGGTCGGGACGATCAGCATCCTGGCCGGCGCCACGGTTGGCGGGCAGCAACAGCTGGTTTCGCCGCCCATCGACGCGACAGTGCTTGCCGCGGCGTTGGCAGCGGATGCGCAGGCCACCGCGTACCGGATCGCCGCCGCACGGTCCGCGCTGACCAACCTGGGTGCCGGAACGGTCCTCAGCGCCACGATAGCCAGCGATATGACACTCTATTCGGGTGTCTACACCGCGGCCGGCCTTTCGACGGGGGCTGGAACAATCCTGACCCTCGATGGCCAGGGCCTCGCCAATCAATTCTGGGTCTTCAATATCATGGACGGTCTGACGGCCGGGGCTTCCAGCGTCATCCGCATGATCAATTTTGGAGCCAACAACACCGTGACCTGGAACTCCGACGGCTATGTCAGCATCGGTGCCGGAGCGGAGTTTCTGGGTAACATCTTCGCGCAGGGCTATGTCAACGTCGGTGCCGGCGCGATGGTATCCGGGGCCGGCGGCCGTTGCGGCGGCATCTATTCGCAGACCGCGGACGTTTCATTCGGTGCCGGTTCAACGATGGGCAGCGCCGGCTGCAAGGATCCAGTTTTGCTCTCGGGCCCAGTTTTACTCCCGGACAGCGGCGACGTCGTCGTCCCGGAACCTACGACTTTGGCGGTGCTGGCGATGGCCTTATTTTTGACCTTCGTTGCCTCGCGCAGCAACTGGAGAGCGGCACCGACCTACGCATGATCCAGAATCTTGCTCGGTCATCGTGCCTGCAACCAGTCCCGCGCCTGCCACTCGGCAAAATGAGTAGTTTCCGAGTCTCGCACCCGTCGGACAGGGGGTTGTAAGCTAACTGTGAATACACAGCGGAAC
>CAINEA010000405.1 GCA_903847525.1 uncultured Acetobacteraceae bacterium
ACTTCGCGATTATCCGAACCTTGATCTCAACCGCGCGAAAACAAGGTTGGGACTTGCTGGCCACCCTGTGCGCCGACCCGAAGACGCTGATCGCGGAACTCCGGCTGGCGTGAGGTGTCGCTGGCTACCTGGGCTGTAACCTCCAATCTCGACAACAACAATGTTCTGGCACGGGAGAACCGGCGGCGGCTGTTCAGCCTGGGCACGCGGCTATGGCATTCCGACAGTTCGTTCAAAACTGTGCCGGCGAAATATTCGCTGTTGTCGGCGCGCATCATCCCGTCCGAGGGTGGCAATACGGAATTCGCCGACATGCGTGTCGCGTATGACGAACTGGACGACGCAACCAAGACCGAGTGCGAGGGGCTGGTGTGCGAGCACAGCCAGCTGTTTTCCCGCGACCAGATCGGCTTTGGCGATTTCACGGAAGCGGAGCGGCGGGAATTCGCACCGGTGATGCAGCGCCTGATCCGGCGGCACCCGTCGACGGGGCGGAAATCGCTGTATCTCGCCTCGCATGCCGGAACGATCGTCGGGTGGCCGGTTCCAGAGGCAAGGGCCTTCCTGCGCGACCTGATCGAGCACGCGACGCAGCGAAAATTCGTCTACGCGCATGCGTGGAAGCAATTCGATCTGGTCATCTGGGACAATCAGGCGACGATGCATCGCGGGCGCCCGTTCGATGCGCGGGAGGTGCGGGACATGCACCGCACGACCGTGGCTGGGTTACGCTCGACGATGGTGGAACCGGCGTAGGGGTAATTGCCGGCAGATCATCCGCGTTCGTACGGAAAACACGGCGGTGCGATCGTATCGGCATCGCGGTGCGCCCAGTCCAATGCGGGTATCGCTGCCAATCCCCGCGCCTGCGCTTCCTCCAGGGCCGCGGCAGCGGCGGGATAGTCGATGGTCAGCACCTTGCCGTCGCGCACGATCTGCGCTCCGTCGACGAACACATGCTTCACCGCGCGCTCCGACGCTGAATACACCAGCGAGTACAGCGGATCGTGGCAGGGCCGCATCGCTGGGTGGTTGCAGTCGACCAGGACGATGTCGGACCGGCAGCCCAGCGCGAGCCGGCCGATATCGCCGCGGCCGAGTGCCGTCGCCCCGCCGATGGTTGCGGCGGTGAACAAATGGTTGACCGTGGCGCCGCGCGGGCTGCCGGCCGTGACGCGTCCGACATAGCTCGCCAGTCGAAGCTCATCGAGCATGTTGTGCGGGTAGACGTCGGTGCCGCTGCCCATGTTCACGCCGGCCCGCCGGTAGCGGCCGAAATCGTTCAGGGCGATGCCGCGCCGCGCGAACACGGTGGGGCAATGCGCGACCGTTGTTCCGGCCTCGGCCAGGCGAGCGAGGTCGTTCGTTTCCGGCCAGTGCGTCCAGGGGTGGTGGTCTAGGAAGATGCCGTGACCGATGATGCTGCGCGGCCCGAGAAGGCCGAGATGGCCCATCCATTCGATCGGCGTCATGCCGGTCCGGCGGGTCATTTCGTGAAATTCGGACAGGGACTGGGCCGCGTGAATCTGGAAGGGGATCTTTCTTCGTTCCGATTCCGCGTAGGAGTCCCGCAACAGGCCCTCGGTGCAGGTATCGATCTGCGCGGGTGTCATCATGCCCGATAGCCGGCCGCTTGGATGCTGTTCGGCGAGGTCGATCTGGCGCATGGCATTTTCCAGGCCGGTGTAGCCCGCTGCCTCATCCCATTCGTAGTCCACGACATGGCCATTGCGGGTGAGCCAGCGGCCGGACCGGTACATCGGCGCGATACAGACGCGCATGCCGGAACCGGCCAGGGTATCGAGCCAGCCCTCGCTCGGGATCGACAGGTCGACCAGGGTGGTAACGCCGGACAGCATCAGTTCCGATAGGGCGACGCCGTAGCAGGCGCGAACGCCCTCCGCGTCCGGGCGCAGCACGGTCAGATATTCATAGAGCGACGTATTGTACAGGCGCGGGCTGCCGATCTCGTCCCACATGCCCTTGTTCATCGGTTCGCTGAACGGGTGGGAGTGGATGTTCACCAGGCCCGGCATCACCATCAGGTCCGTGCCTTCGATGACCGTGGCGGCCAGGCCGGTGTAGTTCGGCCCGACATGCAGAATCCCGCCGGAATCGAAGGCGACGTCGATGCCGGTGCGATAGACGTGACTGTTTTTCGACGCATCCCACGCCACGGTGAACCTGGCATTACGCACGAGGGTGACAGGGTTCATGTATGTTCCCGTTTGGTTGCGGATGATCTGCTGAAACCGGGTCCGGCTATGAGCCGTCCCGGCCGGAGAGGGCAAGTTCCAGGGCGAGCTGCGCGCGTTCCGGCGCCGGGTCGGCCCCGAAGTTGGAGAGGGTGACACCCAGCAGGCGAACCCCGAGCGGCGGGGGAAAGCAGGGGCGCAGCAATTCCAGGCTGATCTGGCGAAGCTCCTCGCGCGAACCGATCGACACGGTGCCGGAGCGGCTTCGGGTGATCTGGTGGAAGTCCGCGTGCTTGACCTTCACGGTAACGGTCCGGCCGGCGTGGTTGCCCCGGACGCAGGCATCCCAGACTTTGGTGAACAGCGGGTCCAGGGCGGGTTCCACCTGTTGCCAATCGCGCAGTTCTTTGGTGAAGGTGGTTTCGGACCCCAGAGATTTGCGCACGCGGCCGGCCTCTACCGGACGGTTGTCCAGCCCGCGGGCGACGCCGTAATAGTACTCCGCCGCCTTGCCGAAATGTTCGGCCAGGAACGCCGGTGACTGCGCGCGAAGATCGAGCCCCGTGCGGATGCCCAGCGCGTTCATCCGGGCGGCGGTGACCGGGCCGACGCCATGGAACTTGCCGACTTGCAGCGTCTCCACGAAGGCGGGTCCCATCTTCGGCGTGATGACGAACAACCCGTCCGGCTTGCGGTGATCGGATGCGAGCTTGGCGAGGAACTTGTTGTACGACACGCCGGCGGAGGCGGTGAGGCCGGTTTCCGCGTGGATGGAAGAGCGGATTTCCTCGGCGATCGCCGTTGCCGATCCCCGGTCGAGCAAGGGCGACGTTACGTCCAGATAGGCCTCGTCCAACGACAGGGGTTGGATCAGCGCGGTGTAGCGAGCGAAGATGTCGTGGATCTGCCGGGATACGGCCTTGTAGACGTCAAAACGGGGTGGCACGAAGATCAGGTCGGGACATTGCCGCCGCGCGGTGACGGATGGCATGGCGGAATGAACGCCGAAGCGCCGCGCCTCATAGCTGGCGGCGGCGACCACGCCGCGCTCCCGGCTGCCGCCGACGGCGACCGGACGGCCTCGCAGGCCCGGGTCGTCACGCTGCTCCACGGATGCGTAGAACGCGTCCATGTCGATGTGGATGATCCGCCGAACCGGGGGCAGCTGGGAGGGGGGATACATGGGCGTTCAGGCTAGACCATGATCCGCGCCGTTTCCATCGGAACGGATTTTGCTCCCATAGGCCTTGGCCTGGGCTACGAGGCGGCTTCGGCCGCGCGGTGCTCGATGGCGGCGGCGATGCGATGGAGGCCGCCATCGCGAATGCCGAGTTCTTCAAGATGCGCCATGGTGTTTTCAAGATAGGACACGCAGCTGCCCAGCGATCCGGCGGCCGTCGCGATGTGCTGGGCGGCCCGGTCGTCGCTCAGTTTTCCGGCGTAGCGGGGATTGTCGCGGTTCACCACGAAGGTGATGGCCGGCACGGTGGAATCGGCCATGCGCGCCTGCACCCAGCGCGCCACGTAGGCGGTGCCGAACATTTCTCGTCGCCATATCAGCAGCAACTCGTTGCGGACCTGATCCGCAGGAATGCGGAACGCGACCCCGCGACAGGTACCGCCGCGGTCCAGGCCGAGCATCAGGCCCGGATTGCCCGGGCTGCCGCGCCCCATTTCCAGCCAAAGGCAGAACCGGCGGTGCCAGCCCCGTACGACGCCCACGCCGCTTTCGGCGAAGTTGAAGGCCGGGTTCCACATGAGCGAGCCGTAGCCGAAGATCCAGACATCGTCCGAGGGCCTGTGCGGCGCCAGCGTGCGGTCCAGGGATTCAGCGATTTCCGAATCGCTGCGCACGACCATGCCGGGCAGCAGGCGAGAGCGGATCTGCGCGAGCAAGGATCCGTCGGCCAGGCCTTCGCGGGTGATGAGCGTCGGTTCGGGCAGCGGGGGAATGGAATCGTCGCCGTGGTTCATTGGGCCGGTGTCCCATAATGCGGCCATGGCGACGAGACAGGTGCCCGGTCGGGCCGGCCCGGGGTCTATCCTGGGTTGGCCTGGGTCGGGTTGGATGGCCCGGATGCTTTATTGTAGCGTGCAGCGAAACGGGTGCGTGGATGCCCGTGCAGGGAGGGTCGATTGCCGATGTGCAGACAGGGATGGTTGGCTATTTGCGCGCTCGCGATTCTGGGCATGGCGTTGCCGGCGCGAGCGCAGATCAGCGATAACGCGGTTCGCATCGGTATCCTCGGGGATATGTCGGGCCCGAATGCCGATCAGCAGGGGCCGGGAGATGTCGTGGCCGCGCGCATGGCGGTGGCCGATTTCGGCGGCAAGGTGCGCGGCGTTCCGATCGAGGTGCTGGGCGGAGACCTGCTGGGCAAGACCGATGTCGGCGTGGGGATCGCCCGGCGCTGGTTCGACGAGGGCGTGGACGCGATCTTCTCGTTGGGCAATTCGGCCGTCGCGATCGCCGTCCAGGGGCTGGCACAGGAGAAGAACCGGATCACGATCGCGACCTCGGCCGGTTCGGATGCGCTGACCAACAAGGCCTGCACGCCGGTTTCGTTGCACTGGACCTATGACACCTATGCGATGCCTGCCGCCCTTGCCCGTGCCATCGTCGGGCAGGGAGGGAAGGAGTGGTATTTCCTGACCATCGATTATGCGTTCGGCCATGCGTTGGAGGCGCAGGCGGCGCGCTTCGTGCAAGCCAGCGGCGGGCATGTGCGCGGCAATGTGCTGCATCCACCGGGAGAGACCGATTTCGCGTCGGCGCTGACCGGCGCGGGCCAGTCGGGCAGTGACGTGCTTGGGTTGGCGACATCCGGCGCGCCGATGATGAATGCGCTCAAGCAGTTCCAGGAGTTTGGCCTGAATAAGACCATGCGGCCCGCGGCTCTGTTGACGGATGTGACGGATCTACGCGCGTTGGGGCTGCCGACAACGCAAGGACTGCTGTGGGTCGCGGCGTTCTATTGGGACCAGAACGACGCCACGCGGGCATTTGCCGAGCGCTTCTATAAGCTGCACGGGTTACAGCCCAGGTAGCCAGCGACACCTCACGCCAGCCGGAGTTCCGCGATCAGCGTCTTCGGGTCGGCGCACAGGGTGGCCAGCAAGTCCCAACCTTGTTTTCGCGCGGTTGAGATC
>CAINEA010000406.1 GCA_903847525.1 uncultured Acetobacteraceae bacterium
CTAGGCATAAATCTGGACGGCATCGCCCTTGGCGCGACCGGGATTGTCATCAATGCGCTGACCGGCAGCATTAATGGCGGGGCGGTGGGTATCGTCGCAGCCGCCAGCGGTAAAGTGGTAAACGCGGGGTCCATCGTCGGGTGAGGTGGACCCCATTCGTTGGACAGGAATCCGGATGAGTTAAGAGAGACTCCGGCCAGTTCCACATCCCCCACCCGTGCGAGGGGGCAACGAAGTTATAGCGCTTTTTCTAATTCATCCCTTGCCTATCCGGTTAACGCAGACATCTACCATATCTTGTGTCGCCAAAGGCGTTGCTCAATTCCGCGCACCATGCGTGCCGAAATTCGGGAAGCGGCAATCTGACAGGATGATGCGTGAAAGGTCGCTTCCTCACCTACAATAATGAGCACGGAACCGCGCGCCACGATGTCGTTTCAGATATTGCTGTCGGATTCAGCGCGAATCGCCGCCACTATATGTAGTGTGTGTCTGCGTCAACCGTATAGGCAAGATTCATCCCTTTCTTATTGTTGATGGCCCTGTGTGAGACGGACGCGCAATAGATGGTCAGCGACGCGCGATCGCCTGGAATCGACTATAAGCGGATAATCGCGCCGGAGTTTCGCCCAGCGAGGAGCATAAATGTCTGCACATTTCTGCCTGACGGCCGGTGTCACCACCTTGGCCCGCCTCGGCCTGCCCGCCGAACTGCGCCGTTTCCTGGCCTGCACCAACATCATCGAGAACATGAACGGGACCATCCGCCGGGTTTGTGCCAACGTAAAGCATTGGCGCGACGCGGCGATGGCGCTGCGCTGGACAGGGGCCGCCATGCTGGAAGCCACCAAAGGCTTCCGCCGTCTCAAAGCCCATCGTCAGTTGCCGATCCTCAAGGCCGCCCTGGCCGCGCATGCCGCCAGACACAACGTCAGATCCCCTCTTGAACAGGAAGCCGCTGCCGCATAACGTCCAGGTCAAGCAGCGCCGGTGCGGCGAATTTCAACAGAGAACGGGACATCCCCAATCTTTTGGACGCTGTTTTACACCTCGTGGAGGCCAAATTGGCCGATCATCCGGGGAATATCGGCTTAAATTTGTTGAATTTTTTCCCTGGCTATCAACGTGGGGTCCGGGGCAGATGTCTGGGATTAATGAGATCAATTTAGAAGATCAATTCCTGATTGTAGGCATCGGCGCCTCCGCTGGCGGGGTCGAGGCATTGGACGGTTTCTTCCGTGCGGTTCCGGACCGCAGCGGCATGGCCTATGTGGTCGTGACCCACCTTGCCGCCGACCATGCCAGTGCGCTCGATCGCATCATCGCGCGCTGGACGCCGATGCCGGTGACGTATCCGGCAGACGGCGAACTGGTGCGACCGGACCACGTCTACCTGCGCCCCGCCGGCATGACCCTGACGATCCGCGACGGCGCGTTGCGGCTGGAGGCGATGGCTGCGGGCCAGCATGTCTGGAACCCGATCGACCTGTTCTTCGCCTCCCTCGCGGAGGATATGGAATCCCGCGCGGTCGGCGTCGTGCTGTCCGGCAGCGGCAGCGACGGCACGCTGGGCATTCGCGCGATCCGCGACCATGGCGGCCTGACCTTCGCGCAAAGCCCGGGGGAATCCGGGCCGCGCCACAGCGGCATGCCTGCCAGCGCCATCGCCTCCGGGTTGATCGATATGGCGGTCGCGGTGGAAAAAATGCCGGCGGCGCTGCAACACTATCGCGAAGCGCCGCCGCCGCCACGGGCACTGGACGACGCCGTGCGCGAACGGGCCACGGAGATGATTGAGGACGGGAAACTGGCGGGCGCGCAGAAGGAAATCTGCGCCGTCCTGCTCCGCCATACCGGCAACGACTTCTCCGGCTACAAAAGCAGCAGCTTCTTCCGCCGGGTGCGCCGGCGGATGTATGTCCTGCGTGTGTCCGAGATCGACGACTACCTGACGCGGTTGAACGAGCAGCAGCAGGAAGGGCTGATGCTGCTGCGCGACCTGATGATCGGCGTCACTGGATTTTTCCGCGACACCGCAACGTTCGAGGCGCTGCGAACACTGGTTGTCCCAGCATTGTTCGGCGAGGAGGCTATCGCGCCGCCGGTTCGGGTCTGGATTCCCGGCTGCTCCACCGGCGAGGAGGTCTATTCCATCGCCATGATGCTGATGGAAGAAGCCGCGAAACTGCAAAATCCGCCGAAAATCCAGATATTCGCCACCGACATCGACGAGGCGGCGCTGGCGGTGGCACGCCGCGGCGTCTATCCGGCGGCGCTGATGGCCAACGTCACGGCCGCGCGCAAGGCGGCGTTCTTCGCCGCCGACGGCGACAGCTATCTGGTCAGCAAGCCGCTTCGTGCCTTGTGCACCTTCTCCGTGCACAACCTGCTGCGCGATCCGCCGTTCTCCCGGATGGACCTGATTTCCTGTAACCGGAGCAAAACTCCGGGCACGGGGTCGATTTCGCTTTCGCGACGCGGCGCGTTCTGAATCAATGCGCGCATGGTTCCTGCCCCGGATTTGCTCTCACTTTCATCGACCGAGTTGCGCGATCTTGTGATTGCGCTTC
>CAINEA010000407.1 GCA_903847525.1 uncultured Acetobacteraceae bacterium
AGAATGCGAACCCGATGCCGCAGATTCTGATTCTATTCGTAAACTAAGCGCCAACTTTGAGCTTCTTTTGTTCTGCAACGGATCAGGTGGAAAATGAGGGGAGGCTTAAGGGTGGCGGTAGGATGGCTGGTTGTGACGGGCGTGCGAGAACACGGTGGATTACGGGGTCGGTAGGTCGACACGCCGCACGGCGTGAACGTAAGCATCATCGAGCTGGTAATTGAGATTGATTGGAAGCCTCCCTTTGACGCGTTTGCCCGCAACCTCGTTAATCTGCTTAAGCCGATAGGCGGCCGCAATCACCGAGCACGAAGCCACATGGATCGCGCCAAAGCGCAACCCGGGACGCTTCACCCCCCTCGCCAGATCGATAGTCCGGCAGATCGAATGGAAACCTCTACACAATGTCGGTGATGCGCGCGGGTGATATCGATCCACATTGGGATCTTCCGTCGATGTGTCGCAACACCCACGAAATCACCAACGATTGATATTACTCAATTCTTTCGGTCAGACTCTAAGGTCGAAATTAGCGCGCAACCCCACCGATTTTTCGCATGACGACCAAGTCTTGGAACCCCATGTGAGCACCACGGCGTATGTCCAAAACCTCGAACCACTTTGACCAATGCTCGTGAATGTATTTCCAGCTATGAAAAGTTTCGCGATAATATTCCTGGCCATCGCCCAAAAGGCTATCAAGATGGCTTGACCTTTGCGAGTACATCCCGCCCGCCTGCAATTTCCGAAAAATTTGCGGATCGCTTACGTGGGAGAAGGTGTTGAGGCCATGCGTTGTCAGCAGCATGATACCGCCAGGCCTCAGAAGTCTTGCCAACTCAGCGAGCCAAGCGTCCCCCGACGGTTCGTCGAGATGTGTTATCACCGAAATGCCAATCCCGACCCCAAAACTGTTACTCGGAAGTTCCGTTGGCGGCTGCAAGCCGCACTGGAGGAAACGCGCCCGTTTTGACGAAGACGCGAGATGATCGTTGCACCAAGTTACTGCGCCGCCATCGATATCTATTCCGGTCACGTCCATCCCGGCTCGAATGAGATGGCGCGAAAGACGCCCGCAGCCGGATCCCCATTCGAGCAATGGCCCCATCGCGCCAAGAGGCTTACCCACGACCTCCTCAGCAATCTGCGAGATAACATTCATGTTAGTACAGCCGGTCAATATCCATTCTGCGTCCTCTGAGACACCCATTACTCTATTCATCAAAATCTTTGGTGGCGAAACACATGCCAAGTGGGCGTTAATGTCTTCCGTAGGCAAATAAGCGCTTTGGCTCTGCGCGCAGACAAGCTCTCCGCACTTATTCGTTATGTCTAATCTGACAGCCTTCTTACCTTCTCCCGCATCTTTAAATATACTGTAAGGAATATGAGTATTGAAGCTGAATCCTGTGACGCGAGGCCACCAACGTAATACTCGAAACCCAGTCGGGTCCGGGTCATGTTCCGGGTCCTCCAAGCCATGCCAAACGTATGAGACAACATCGTTTAGGGGCTTGCCTTCAAGGCGAAGTTCGATCTCTTCGATGTTCTGATCCGCATTCGTCACATAACCGAATACATCAACGCCGTCAGTCATGCCCCGAAACCAAAAACGACACACCGGATGGCCGCTGAACCATCGCATGAGTTGGCCGCGTTCTATGGATGTAAATTCCGCAACATCGGTCTCTGCCATGATATCCCTACACTTGTGGTGTTCTGCACCGAAACTTGCCAGATGGGCACCGACCCAACCCGCTATTTAGTCCAGAATAGCCTGGCTCGGACCTTCCGGGAAGCACGGTTGTTCAGCGCTAGATATTTACGAGGGGGGTTAGACCCCGGAAATCTCCAAGAGTGGCTCGATAGCGGTCCTGATTGAGAATGCCGCGGCGGTTCGAGGTTCTGCGAGGTGCCAACCAAGCCGTCGAGCGGCGGCCTGACATGCCACAGGGGTATATCGATCTTCGCATGTGCCGGTAGGTGGACGATCTGCGCGCTGTGAACGCGGCCACCATTGATCTGGTAATTGAGATTGACTGGAACTCTCTGTTCGACGCGTTTGCCCGCAACCTAGTCAACCTGTTTCAACAAATGGGCGGCCAGGGTCACCGAGCACGAAGCCGCATCGCGTGCGCGACAGCACTACCCGGGCAAACGCCCGTAGGCTAGGATCATTTTGTCCGATCTTTCAGCCCTTTGAACGCGTGCATCGACCAGTATGCGGTTGCCCCATGCTTCGTCCCGATCGACAGTAAAGCTGCAGTCGCGCAGCATGGCCAGAATGCATTCACGGTTCGGTACCCAAAAATTGGTGCGATCATTCCCAAGCGTGGCTGATTCGTAGTAGCGAGCCACGGCTGTTCCGGGGAAAAGGCTTGGCTCAAAAGCTGTTTCAAGCAAAAGCCGCCCATCACACAAGTGGTCCACGATGTCCAGTGCCCGCATCATGTCGGGCAAATGATAAAGTACACCGAGAAACAGGACAATATCGAAGCCACCGAGATCGGCCCGGGTAAGTTCGTAAACATTAGCCTGCCGATAGTCGAATCTCAGTCCGGTTATAGCCTCCATAGTGGCAAAGCCATGGGCAGTCTTTGCCCGATAGTCGACGGACGTAACTTCGGCGCCACGCAAAGCCATATGCATGGAGAAGAAGCCGTCGCTTGGACCGATATCAAGCGCGCGGATACCCCGCATGTCCGGCGGCAACTCGAGGAGGTTTAGCAGAAATCCTGGATCATAGCTTCCTGGTGTAACAACTCCCTCCATAAGTTTAAACTTATGATGCCAGTGATTCACTTTCGCCACTAAATCTATGGCAAGCCGCTGTTCCATGCCTACTACCTAACTTATCGTTCTTGAACTCTGAACAAAAGACCCTGGATGCCGTAAAAGTCGCTCGTCCATCTTACCTAGTATATTGAACCCCCAATCGGTACAGCCAGAGCATAATAGGCCTCTTCCGGGTGCTGTTGCCCGCACAACAGGAGGGCAAGGCAGCATTAAACTCTCCTAACGGATTGAACTCCTTTCATAGCTGAATTGTGCCGCCCGCGTCGCTCTGGGTCAATAACATTTCGTTGCCTCCATTCGCGGCGGGGGGACTAAATGGGCTGAAAGACACAGCGCCATAACCCTCGCTGACACACGAGAACGGCCCAAAATGCGTCCTCGTTTCGGCCAAGGCAAAGTATATGGTCTTAGTGTCCGACTAGAATTTCAATCCAAACGAGCAAAGCGTCCGGTTAGCAGCATGACGCAGGCGGCGTAGAGAGTAATTGCTCACCCCACCGTTCCCGCGGCCTGACTTGCTGACACGTTTGCCAGCACGGTGCGAAGGTCTCCGAGGACGGAGCGGCCGTTGGCCTTTGCGGTGCTGACCACGGAGCGGAACGCGGCGTAGGTCTGCGCGCCC
>CAINEA010000408.1 GCA_903847525.1 uncultured Acetobacteraceae bacterium
GCGCCGGCGACGACGCCGGACCTGGCCGCGTTCAAGGGGCGGGTGCTGCTGGTCACCAATACCGCATCGTTCTGCGGCTATACCTATCAATACAAGGCGTTGGAGAAGCTGCACCGGGACCTGTCGCCGAAGGGCCTCACGGTGGTCGGCGTGCCGAGCCAGGATTTCGATCAGGAATCGGCCAGCAACGGCGAGGTGAAAACCTTTTGCGAAACCCGCTTCGGCATCGACTTCCCGCTGGCCGCGATCTCTCACGTCAAGGGCGCCCAGGCGGTGCCGTTCTATGGCTGGGTGCGCGACGAGCGAAAATGGCAGCCGGGCTGGAACTTCAACAAGGTGCTGATCGGTCGTGACGGACGAATTGTCGCAACCTTCGGGTCGTCCGATGAACCGGATGGCCCGGAGGTCCAGTCGGCGGTGGCCGCCGAACTGGCCAAGCCGGCCCCGGGTTAGGCCGGGTTATCGACGACGGGGTAGACCTCCACCTCGAAGGTGGTGATTTCCCCCAGGAAGCCACGGGCATGGGCGACCAGCGCTTCCCCGGCGGGGGAGTGCAAGGCGTCGCGCAATTCCTCCGTGCTGCGGAACCAGATCTCCGAAATACCGTCGATCGGCAGGTCTGCGTAAGGCAGGTTGATCGCCGGGTCCGCTCCGCGATGAATCGTCAGGTTCTGCACATATCCTGCGATGGCCGGAATGTTGCGGACGATCTCCACGTGCCGGCCGAGCCATTCGTCGCGAAATCCGGCCATGGTGATACCCGGGCGCCGGGTCAGCAGGGAAATGCGCTTGCGCAGTCCGCCGGTTCCGGCCGGCAACTCCACTGCTGAATGCGGCTCGCAGACCAATAGCTTGAAATCACCGATGAAGTCCGGGATGTCCTTGGAGTTGGCGGCATATTCGGGTGAAGCCAGGGCCCGTCGCATGGTGGCGTCGTCGTCGAACCAGATTTCCGAGAAGCCGTCGGGGTGCCAGGGGCCAACGGGAACCTCCAGGCGCAGTTGGCGGTCGCTGGTGACCAGATTCTGGTGGTAGCGCCGCACCCCCGGAATCGCTCCGGCCAGCGGGCCATGCACGTCGCGCCAATAGCTGCGGAATGCCTCGATATTCATGTCCGGCTTGCGGCCGACGATTCCAAATCGCACCAGCATGGCGGTTCCCCTGATTTGCTGCCCGCATCCTATAGCCGTGCGGACGGTCAGGTCGAATGCGGCTACGCGGCGCCGAGTTCGCGGACGATATCCGCCACCACTGCCTCGAACATCTCCGTCGTCAGCCGGCCGGTGTTCGTGTTGTAGCGCGATACATGATAGCTGTTCGCCAGCTTCAGGCCGTTCGGCAGTGTGTGGATTCTGCCATGCTGGAAGCGGATGCGCGAAGCCGGTATGCCCTGGGCCTTCAGCACCGCGGCGTGGGCCAGAACCCCGAGCGCCAGGACCACCCGCAAATTTTCCATGCCCAGCAATTCGGCTTGCAGGTAGCGATTGCAGGTCGTCACTTCCGCCGGCACCGGCAGATTGGCCGGCGGCACGCAGCGCACTGCGTTGGCGATCCGGCAATCATGCAGCGTCAGCCCATCCTTGGGGTCGGCCAGATAAACCCCCTGGGCAAAATGGAACTTCAGCAGGGTGGCATAGAGAAGCATGCCGGCATGATCGCCAGTGAATGGCCGTCCCGTCCGGTTGGCTCCACGCACGCCCGGGGCCATGCCGACCACGAGGAACCGCGCCGCCGGATCGCCGAAGCTCGGCACGGGGCCGTTGAACCAGTCCGGGTTCGCGGCTCGGTTGGCCGACCGGTATTCGGCCAGGCGTGGACATAGGCCGCAATCATGGCGGGGCGCGTCGATCATGTGTCGGGCATCATGTCAGGTTGAAGGCGCCTCGCGACGGCCGGTACGTCCGCCCCGCCGCCGTGCGCAACCTAGTCCGGATCGTGCGGGTCGTTGAATGGCTCGGCCGGGGTCATGCGGATCGGCGGCGCCGGGCGCGGGCGCTGCTCGGTCTGCCGGCGGGTGAACTCCTGGGCAATGTCGGCCAGCTCTAGGAACTGATCGGACTGGCGGCGCAACTCGTCGGCCACCATCGGCGGGCTGGTGCGGATGGAGGAGATGACGGTCACCCGCACGCCCTTGCGCTGCACGGCCTCCACCAGCCGGCGGAAATCCGAATCACCGCTGAACAGCACCGCATGGTCGATTCGCGGCGCCAGTTCCAGCATGTCCACCGCAACCTCGATGTCCATGTTGCCCTTGACCCGGCGTCGGCCGGCGGCATCGGTGAACTCCTTGGCCGGCTTCGTGACCAATGCATAACCATTATAAGCCAGCCAATCCGTCAATGGCTTCAGGGGCGAGTATTCTTCGGTTTCCAACACGGCAGAGTAGTAATAAGCGCGGATAACATTCGTTTGCTTACGAAAATACTCCAATAAGTTGCGATAATCGACATCGAAACCAAGGTTGCGAGAGGCCGAGTAAAGATTCGCGCCGTCAATGAATAGAGCGACCCGTTCATTGGGCAGGAAATGGGCCATGGTATGCCTTCCGGAAAAGATGATATGGGCATTCGGATATGATGCTGGCCGACGAAAAGAGCGCGTCGGGGCGGAACGTCATCCAATTATCACATCGAATATCTGAAAAGTGAAGAGGGAACGCGGTTGGGGCAGGGCATCTTTGTGGGAATTGGCGCGAATTTGCCATCAATACATGGCCTGTCGCCGTTAGAGACCGCGCGGGACGCGGCGATCACTCTCGACTGTTTGCCAGGATTTCGTCTTGTGGGATTGTCGCGGTGGTATCAGAGCGCACCCATTCCGCCCTCTGGCCAACCTGATTACATCAATGGCGTGGCGCATCTGCGCGGCCGCATTCTGCATCTGCACGGTGAAATCGGCCCCGTCGAATTTTTGCGTATTCTCCAACGAATTGAATTGAAGGCGGGCCGGGAACGGGGAGCGGCAAATGCCGCGCGTACGCTCGATCTGGACATCGTGGCGATGGATGGCCTGGTTCGGATCGCACCCGATCCGGTGTTGCCGCATCCGCGTGCCCATCTGCGGGCCTTCGTGTTGCTGCCGTTGGCCGACGTGGCGCCGGACTGGGTGCATCCGGTATCGGGTCAAGGCGTGCGTGAACTCATTGCCGCATTGCCGGAACAGACCATCCGCGTGCTCTGATCCACCTCGGGTCATTTGGCGCCAGGTGGGCGAGGCACGACTTATGAATGGCTTACCGCTTGCTTTCTCCTAAGGGTTCGCTTAGATCAACGGTTCACCCGTTTTGATTACCGGAGGCTGAACGCATGGCGCGTGTCACCGTCGAAGATTGCGTCCAAAAGATACCCAACCGCTTCGAGCTTGTGCTGCTGGCTGCCCAGCGCGCGCGCAACTTGAGCCGCGGCGAGGAATTGACTGTGGATCGCGACAACGACAAGAACCCTGTCGTCGCTCTGCGCGAGATCGCCGAGGAGACCATCCCGCTGGACGGGTTGGAAATGGACCTCATCAAGTCGCTGTCCCGGGCGCCGGAACCCGAACCGGCGGACGAGGAAGTGCTGGACCTTATCCCAACGGACCAGAACATCTTCGGCCTGCAGGACATCTCGGCCGAGGAAGAGTCTGCCGGCCTTGCCTCCGATACCGAGGGCATGTCGCCCGAGGACCTGGAAGCGGCGATCGAGGCGGAACTCGGCGGCCGGCGCCGCTGATCCGAACGATGGGCACCTAGGGGACAATGCGCGCGGGACGATCCGGACGACAGATCCCGGCGCCCGTGCCAGCGTCGTGCGCCTTTTCGCCGGACGGCGTCAGTTCCGGCAAAGCCCCCCCCACCGAGACTCCCTCTCCGGAGCAACCCGTCAACAGCGGGTTGCCCGTGGTCGTCAGAGAACCTGCCGGTCCGCCGGTATCTAACAGCCGCGACCGGCCGAAGATCATCCGCCAGTTCGAACTGACGGAGAAGGTCCACGCCTACGATCCGAAGGCCGATACCGCGCTGATCGACGCCGCCTATGTGATGGCGATGAAGGCGCATGGCGCCCAGAAGCGCGACAATGGCGATCCCTATATCACCCATCCCGTCGCGGTTGCCGATATCCTTGCCGGCTACCGGCTGGATACCGCAAGTATCATCACCGGCCTGCTGCATGACGTGATCGAGGATACGCCGGTCAAGCTGGCGGAGATCGAGGCGCGGTTCGGCAAGGAGATCGCCGGGCTGGTGGATGGCGTCACCAAGCTGACGCGCCTGGAACTGCAATCGGACCGCACCAAGCAGGCGGAGAATTTCCGCAAGCTCGTCCTGGCCATGAGCCGCGACATCCGCGTGCTGCTGGTGAAGCTCGCCGACCGCCTGCACAACATGCGCACGCTGCACTTCGTTACCAACGAGGACCGCCGCAAACGCATCGCGCGCGAGACGATGGAAATCTACGCCCCCCTGGCCGAGCGCATCGGCATGGATGCGGTGAAGACCGAACTGCAAACCCTGGCGTTCGCCCAACTGGAACCCGAGGCCTTCGACACCATCCAGGCCCGGCTCAACTTCCTGCGCGGGCAGGGCGCGGACGTGATCGAGGAGGTTCGCCAGGAACTGGTGCATGTCTGCAAGGAAGCCGGCATCGAGCAGGTCGAGGTCTCCGGCCGGGAGAAATCGCCGTATTCGATCTGGGAGAAGATGCAGCGGCGCAACGTGGCCTTTGAGCAGCTGTCCGACATCATGGCGTTCCGCGTGGTCGTGCCGACCAAGGAAGCCTGCTACGCGGCACTCGGCGCGGTGCATTCCGCCTATTCGGTGATTTCCGGCCGGTTCAAGGACTACATGTCGACGCCGAAGGCCAACGGCTACCAGAGCCTGCACACCGGCGTGACACTGCGCGAACCGCGCAACCAGAAGATCGAGGTGCAGATCCGCACCCCGGACATGCATGACATCGCGGAAAACGGCGTGGCCGCGCACTGGCTCTACAAACAGGCGGATAGCGCCGCGACCGAGCTCAAGCGGTTCCGCTGGGTGCAGGATCTGCTCGAAATCCTGGAAAATTCGTCTGCGCCGGACGAATTCCTGGAGAACACCAAGCTCGAGCTCTACGGCGACCAGGTATTCTGTTTCACGCCGAAGGGCACGCTGATCCAGTTGCCGCGCGGCGCCACGCCGGTGGATTTCGCCTACGCCGTGCACAGCCAGGTCGGCGATACCTGCGTTGGCGCCAAGGTGAACGGCCGCCTGCTGCCGTTGCGCCACGAATTGCAGAACGGCGACCAGGTCGAGATCATGACCGCCCGCGGCGGCACGCCGTCGCCGCAATGGGAACGCTTCGTCGTCACAGGCAAGGCGCGCGCGCGCATCCGGCGCCATGTGCACGCCCAGCAGCGCGAGCAGAACCTGGATCAGGGTCGCGTCGCATTGGCCAAGGCGTTCCGCCAGGAAGGCCTGGACGGGTCGGAAAAGACCCTCGAACCGACGCTCAAGCACTTCAAGTTCCCCGCGCTGGACGATCTCTACGTCGCCGTCGGCACAGGCAATCTCGGCGCCAAGGACGTGGTCCATGCGGCCTATCCGGAACTCCGCCAGTCTCCGCGGGCGCCACGCATGGTGCCGCCGATGCCGGTTCGCCCGGATGGACGCATGGCCGGACATCGGTTGGGCGATGGCGCTATGCCGATTCGCGGCCTGGTGTCGGGCATGGCGGTGCACTACGCCGGCTGCTGCCATCCACTGCCGGGCGACCGGATCGTTGGTATTGTTACCACCGGCAAAGGGGTGACGATCCATACCCATGACTGCCAGACGCTGGAAAGCTTCGCCGCCACGCCGGAACGGTTCATCGATGTGGAGTGGGACTATACCGCGACACCAACGCGCGACGCATCCGGCAAGCCCGCCACCCATACCGGGCGGATCAGCGTGATCGCGACCAATACGTCGAACGCCCTTGCCAACCTGACGAATGCGATCGTGAAACACGATGGATCGTTGATGAATTTGAAGATCGTCAATCGCCAGCAGGATTTCTTCGAGGTGCTGGTGGACGTGGACGTACGCGACATCCGCCATCTCTCCACCGTGATCGCCGGCCTGCGCGGCGCCCCGGGCATCACTCAGGTCGAACGAGCCCGCAGCTGATGCCATCGGCTTTTGGCGTTGGGCGGGTGGGCAGCAAGGCTGGGGCTCTGTCCCAGGCCCCGGCAGGGCTCTGCCCTGCACCCGTGAGGGGTCTCGTCCCCTCAACCCCATGGACTGGTTTGCGGGGAAAGGGGGCGCAACAAACGAATCCGTTGAGGGGCTATGGAATGCCCCCTTTCCCCGCAAACCAACCTGAAAAGGGTCAAGGGAACGCGTTCCCTTGCGGGGTGGAGGGGCGGAGCCCCCCTGGGGTCTGGGGCAAAGCCCCAGTCTTGCCTCCCCCCGCCGAACACCAAGGACCGATCGCATGATCCTGGGGCTTGGGTCGGACATCATGGACATTCGCAGGATCGAGCGGTCGATCGAGAAGTTCGGTGATCGGTTTCTGACGCGTATTTTCACCGAGACCGAACGGGCGCGTGCGATGCGCCGGACCGAGAAGCTACGGGCGCCGACATTTGCCAAGCGATTCGCGGCCAAGGAGGCGGCTGCCAAGGCATTGGGCACCGGCTTTCGCAGCGGGGTATTCTTCGCCGATCTGGCGGTGGTCAACCTGCGTACCGGGCAGCCGACCATTCAGATGACCGGCGGCGCGGCGGTCCGCCTGGCGTCGATGGTTCCGGCGGGGATGGTTCCGTTGATCAGCGTGACGATGACGGACGAGTACCCCTACGCCTATGCCCAGGTTATCATCTCAGCGGTTCCCGGGGCGGCTGCGGACTGACCCGCACCTTCGATGCGGCGGGTTCCCTTTGCTTGACACCAAGGGGTCGCATGGGCTTGATCCGCCGGCAATTTCAGCTACCAGAAAGCTATCCACCTCATGGCGAAGCGTTCCACCGACGGCTGGCTCGAGAATATCAAGACGCTTCTCTTCGCCGCCTTGATCGCCATCGGTATCCGGACCGTGGCCTATGAACCGTTCAACATACCTTCCGGCAGCATGATCCCCACCCTGCTGGTGGGCGATTATCTGTTCGTATCCAAGTTCAGCTATGGCTATTCGCGGTTCTCGCTGCCGTTCTCGCCGCCGCTGTTTTCGGGACGGATTTTCGGCCGCCTGCCGAACCGCGGCGATGTCGCCGTGTTCAAGCTGCCGCGCGACAACTCCACCGACTATATCAAGCGGATCGTCGGGCTTCCGGGTGATCACATGCAGATGCGCGGCGGCCAGCTTTATATCAACGGCAAGGCGCTGCCGCGCCAGCCGGACGGAGAGTTCATCGCGGATGGCGAGGGCGTGCGGATGCAGGTGCGCCGCTACATGGAAACGCTGCCAAATGGCGTGCGGCATCCGATCCTCAAGATCGACGATAACCAACCGCTGGACAACACGCCGGAATATGTGGTGCCGGCCGGCAATGTATTCGCCATGGGCGATAATCGTGACAACAGCCTCGACAGCCGCGTTCCTGCGGCCCAGCAGGGCGTCGGCTTCGTACCGCTGGAAAACCTCGTAGGCCGAGCAGAATTTATCTTCTTTTCGATCGATGCGCGCTACCCGTGGTGGCAATTCTGGCAATGGCCGTTCGAGATCCGCTGGTCGCGGCTGTTCA
>CAINEA010000409.1 GCA_903847525.1 uncultured Acetobacteraceae bacterium
CCTGACCCGCCCAACCTCGGTGCAGCGGCGGGCGTTCGAGTTGCTGGACCTCGCAGTGTAGCCAGGAACGCAAGGTATGGTCTGAGAATTCTTGTTGCCTGTCAGTGGTTTATGTATTTTTGAAGAGGGAAGTTCGGACTATGGGGAGACGGCGTTGCTCCGCGGCATGGCCGGCAAGGAGGAAGCATCTCGGGCGATCACGATGTTCGTGCCTCCTGACGCCCGGCGCACTGGTTCGCGGCGAGGGTGAGTCCGATGAGCGGTACGCCGAACGGTCGGAATTGTTCGACCGCCTGTTTGCGATACCAGACTCCGACGCCTGATCTGGGGTGATCGCGGGAGGCTCCTTTGTCGAGGTTTTGTTCCCGACCTCCGAGCATCTGCGCCAGCCGGGATTGCGGCATATCTGCTATTGTTTGGGTGTTCGACCGCCGCTTGCCCTGGTCGCCTGCACGACGACCGCACCATGGCCGGCGGACGTTCCGCTGCCGTTTGGAGCACGCACGTTTTCACTGGCCGAAGCCGAGGCTCTGAACCAACGGCACGCTTTTCGGCTGCACCTGAATCGGCAGACACGCATGCCGCTGACCGAAGCATGGTTTCCAGGTATTGGCGCCGCCAATCAGGGGGTGATTGCCGTGGCGTCCGCGCAGCTGACTGTCTGTCCCGAAAGAAATAACGTGATTTCAACGCTGAGCGCGCTGAGCTCCCAGAGATCGCTGAGATTTCGGTTGCCTCGGCGATCTCAGTGTTGAAAAATCGGCGTCCATCGAGACACGACTGACAAAGGCGGAACCCGAAAGGGTTGCCCGCATTGCGGTCAAAATTTTTGGAATGGACCGCAGATAACTGAAACCGCGCGACTTCCTTTCGGACGGACACTGAGGCAGTAATTGTTTGATATAGTGATCGAACTCGAAAAGCGCCATCGGCAAAATGTCGAGCGGCTCCGTCCCTGACCGGGTTAGCTGGTCCGGCCACCCCCGCCTGGACGGTGGGCGCGGGCGATCCGTGCCGACACTGCAGGCCACTTCTGGTCCGCGGATTAATATTTATGCGCAATCGGCAAACCCACAGCCCATTCTGGAGGTGCCGGTCGAAGCGCGAAATTCTAGCGTACTATCACCGGCCCGAACATGCCGGAGTCCACCATGGCGAG
This sequence comes from uncultured Acetobacteraceae bacterium, assembly GCA_903847525.1. GTDB lineage: Bacteria > Pseudomonadota > Alphaproteobacteria > Acetobacterales > Acetobacteraceae > PALSA-911. Next base: position 1,160 of record CAINEA010000409.1, read on the forward strand.
GTGCATTTTCTTCAAAGCTAGCGCTGTGTCCTGACTTACAAATAGAGACGAGCGGTTACCACAGGGTTCCCCAAGCAAATATGGCCGCATGGTTTCCCATGTCTCGCTCCTTTGCGCCCAGGTCCAACCGGGAAGTTCCTGTTCGAGCATCAGCGGGACGGCGAGTTTTTTCGGGACTAGACTTCCTTGCTCTAGATGTTCGAACCAATCACAGCGAACCAGTATTGCAGTCGTACTGTCATTGTAAAATTTAATGTCCAGCTTTTCGGCTGTAATAGCTGCGGCTGGATGATCTGGAAGTCGATTGACCGATTCTATAACCTTAGACCCATCGTCATATGGGCATGTGATGAAGCCGTGAGCTAGATAACGGGTGTGGTCCAATCCATTATATAAGCATCTGTCGCTTGGACGAGTCTCTGGATTGTGCAAATCGTGATTCCTGACAAGGGGATGCCATGTCGGATAACCTTTCACAACAGGTCCGCATTCCCCGATGATTTCTTGCAGAACCCTCTCGCTCCGCGCACGGTCGGACGTAGAGAAGTGCCGTGGGATAAGGTACGTCTTTAG
>CAINEA010000410.1 GCA_903847525.1 uncultured Acetobacteraceae bacterium
ACTTCGCGATTATCCGAACCTTGATCTCAACCGCGCGAAAACAAGGTTGGGACTTGCTGGCCACCCTGTGCGCCGACCCGAAGACGCTGATCGCGGAACTCCGGCTGGCGTGAGGTGTCGCTGGCTACCTGGGCTGTAACATTAAAACAAAGGATGGATTCCAACCGGCCGCCTTTGGTGGGTCCAGGGGGCAAAACCCCTTGGCCTCCTACCAACCGCCCCAGCAATGGACCGGCGACGCAGGCCCCCTCCCCCCACCCTTCAGGCATGGGAACTTCGCGCAGGTCTAACCCTCCGAGGAATTCGTCGCTTCGGTTGGTCCGCCGCCATCCGGCGGAGGCCTCCCAATGGCGGCAAAGCCGGGCCAGGGGACAGCGGGCGGCGGCCCGCCGGTATCGGCGGACCGTTCCGCACCGGCGGTATATGGAAAACCACCCGCAGCCGAAGCCACCACGGCCCCGGCATCACCAAATGATCCGTCCTGCCCAGGCTTGTCCTCGGCTTCCACGCCTTCCAAACGGCTAGGCTCCGGCGCTCCCGGCCCGCGCCCCACACCCCGTGCCATCATCGCGGGATCGAAGCCCAGTTCCGCATCCGTGAAATACCGGAGATCGACCTTCACCCCCAGATCGCCACAGATGCCGGCGATGATCACGCCGATCGGGCGCGATCCAAGCTCGTCCACGATATCCGGATCATCCAGCCGCTCATCCAGGTTGAGCAACAGCGCCTCGGCATCGCCAACGTCCGTCCCGCTCCGAATCGCGTCCTCGACACAACGCCGAACCCGGTCCTTCGTCTGTTTGACCCGCTTGCGCTCAGCCGCCTCCCGCCCAGCCCGCGCCGCGTTGGCCTGCTTCACCTGCACCTCGGCCTCCGCATCCAACTTGGCTTGCAACGCCAACGTCTGGCGCACCGCACGCGCAATGCGCGCGAATGTCAGCCCGAAACCACCGCCCGACCCAACGCTGCCACCTTTCCCCGCTTGTACCGCAGGCTGAACCTCATCCTCGGGTACAGCGTCCATCACCCGCCGCTCCGCCTCCCGGGCCAGCCGCATGCCGATCTCGGCCAGCTGCCCCAGCATCGCCAGACGCCACTCCGCCCGCGCCGCCCGAGCGCAATCGGCCTCGTCAGGGCTGGGTGTTACGATGATCTCTGTCGGCAGAGGGTCCATCGACAAAACAGAACATATCAAGAACGAAAAGTCAAGAATTAAAGACCCGACAGAATGGGCTTCAGCCCACCAAAAACGGACGTGTCACTCGTTCGCGCGGAGCGCCGGGGTCGTTGCGGTTCGCGTCGCGTGGGGCAGTCTGAAAGGCTGCAGCAACACGCGGTCGGGCCGCGCCTCCGCGCTGTCGCGAAATTCGGCAATGCCGAATGTCATCGCCGCATGCTCCTCCGCCGAAAGGGCCCGGTAGGTCCCGAACAAATGGTCCCAGATCGACAAGATGTTGCCGTAGTTGGAATCGTGTTCGGTGCGGCGAACCGAGTGGTGCACGCGATGCATGTCCGGGGTGACCAGCACCCATTGCAGCGCGCGGTCTACGGAAGGCGCGAGCAGGCGGACATTCGCGTGCTGTGTCATGCCGACCGCGTAGCCGATCACACCGTAGGCCATGCCCACCCAGCCCGGCAACCCGAGTGCGATGAACACCGCCGTGCCAAGCGCCATGTTCAGCACATATTCAACCGGAAAGCGCCGGAACCCGGTGCTGGTATCGAGCTCGCTGTCCGAATGATGGACCACATGCATTCGCCACAGCGCGAAGACGGAATGCTCGAGGCGATGGGCGGCATACAGGAACAGCTCGATGATCAGAACACCGCACAGCAGGACCCACCCTTCCCCGGCGAAGTGTCCGAGCATCGCGGCCGGCCCGTTGATCGTCGGCTCGCGCACCCCGGGAAGTCCGATAATGCGGTCATCGGTGAACAGCCACGAAACGGTCACGACGTTGACAACCTTGAGGCCGATATTGGCGGTCCAGCGCGACAACAACAGCGGGCCGGTGGCTGGACGGGCCGGACGGATTGTCTCCAGCACTGCAAGGCCGAGAAACATGGCCACGCCGAACAGGGAGAGGCCGTCCCTCAGCCCCGCCGCCAGCGATTCCGGCATGGGGTTCGGTCCCGGGCTACTTGCGCCGGCGCACGCGCCACGCCACCACCGCGGCCGCGCCGACGCCGAACAGGGCCAGCGACCACGGCTCCGGCGCCTCGATCGTACCGAGGCCCGCCCCATTGCCGGCAAAGGCTGCGGAATGCATTCCCGCAACCAGGGCGAGTGCGAGACAGGCCTCAAGGATTGGTTTCACGTGTGCAGTCCTCCGTTGTGAGCCGACACTCCCGTACCGGCGGTCTATGCATCCACGTTTGGCCGATTTTTCGCAGATGCGCGCGCTATTCAAACGCTGAAACAATACCCTAGCCATTCATCCTTGCCGCCTGCAAGCGTCGCGAAATGACACAGGCATTTCATCGACCAACGCCGGCCGATCCTTCATTGCCTCGCGCGATCGGCGCTCCGACGTGCTGGTCGTTGTAACAGGAGACGGTGGGCTAAAGCCCATACTACTTGCTTCGTCGAAAAAATTTCAGTGTCTTGAGTGCGGACGTAACGGACTTTGCTCACACCGAACCGAGCGACCGATTCGGGCATTTCGGTGGTTGACACAATACCAGTTGTGCTCATAGAATGGGAAATGCTCCGTAAATTCCGTAACCGCAGCGAAGATGAGATACAACGGCAAATTCGCACTGCCATTCAGCGGCACGGATCCGAGTTGCACGAGAAGGTACGAATTGCCGATCTCATAGACATCGCTAAGCTCGATCGGCGGGAGTTAGGCACCTACGCCTTGCAAGCGCACTTTGATTTCGTGCTGATCGATGAGAACCAGAAGGCTGTCGTCGCCATCGAGTTCGACGGCCCAGGACACGATTCGCGGAATGATACTCAGAAGAACTCGATCTGCCAGCAGGCCGACTTGCCGCTAATTCGCGTCTACGGCTTCGAGCAGGTCCGGGAAATCAACGCAATTACGCTCACCCGGTATCTCGTCGAACTGGTGTTCCACGCTAAGATATTCTTGCAGATGAAGAACGACGGTATAATCGGGCCTGACGAGCCGTTCACGCTGAGCGGCTTCTTGAAATCCGACGCGAGGCACATCTTCGATAGCGAGTTTAACTTCGCCGGGAATGCCAATGGCAAGCTGACGAGGGCGCTCCAGAAGGGCGGGTTGGCTGCCAACCCGTTACCGCATCTCAGCATCAGCCGGCTGGTGGTACGGGCACCGGACGGGCGACTGCGCGCCTTCATGAGTATCAACTCGTCAAAGGAGCCCATTATCGGAACCGCCAGCCTAAGAGTGACCTTGGCTTCGCCCGGTTTCCTCGCCGACCTCGGGACGGTGTCGGCTGAGATTGCCCAGTTTGCCGAGGCAATGGCAGCAGACAACTTGCTCGAGAACATCCACCTTCTTGCCGCCGGGCATCGACACGTTGTCACCGGCGCTCACGAAGTATTGGCAGAGCTTGGGACGTTGGGACTCCAGGGCTACACATTGGCAATGGGCGGCGGGAGCAGCAGCTCAGACGCAGACTTAATGGCGGCCTTCACTGAGGGAAACGGTCGCAAGCCATTCTAATCTTGTTACGAAACGGAGATACGACTTCGATAAACTCCTTCTGTGAAATTGGCCCTACCCGATCCCAGCCTTTCGGGCGCAGCGCTCCCCGCCTTACGAACCCTCCCCCTATAGCCCTGGACCACCTCACTCCGAACCCTTCGGATCGAACCCCAACAGTTCCGGCCGGTACTCAAAATGCATCGTATCGAAATGCGCCCAATTCCCACCCCAGATGAAACCATGCCGCTCGAAGATCGCCACCACCTCCGCCGGAATGCGGTTCCGGTACTCCGGTAGCCCGTCCTTGCCCCGGCGCCACATCCAGTAATCCGAAAACTTCGTGTTGATGTCGATGGCCGCCCCCCAGCCATGCATGCTCGTCTGCCCGGTATCCGCGACCGTCCGGCACGTATAGGTCCCACCCAGCGGATACAGAAACTTCTTGAACTCCGCGGGCAACTCATCCAGCTCCCGCGAAACGGCTTCCAGCCGCCTGTCCACGCCGTTGACCGAGGTTATGCTGACACTGTGCCCCCAGCTCTTCGGCAGCCACACCACGCGAACCAGATGTGGCGCCACCTCGCCCGCCCCGCATTCCCCATACATCTTGTCGAAGAACGCCCGGTTGCGCACCCGCCCGGGGTCCTGCTCCGGTGGCGGCGGCGGAACCGTGCCCACCGGATACGGCACCCGCAGCTGATCGAGGATCGATCCCTCCCGCAGCTGCCCCTCCAGGGACTTGTCCGGCCGGCCGTCATCCACCTTCATGCGCGTGCCGTCGCGCCAGATCAGGTTCACCCCATCGAACCCCGCCAGCGTATCCGGATAGGCCCGCACCAGATCCTGAACGGAAGCCGCCTTGCCCATCGCCGGCACCGCGGCCAGAAACGCGCCGACCAACCACGCGATCGCCAGCGGCACCCTCGAATCCCCGCGCTTCACCCGGCCGCCCCCACGATCCGGTCCCCCACCTCGCGGCGAAGCTCCAAAATCCCGGTGTCGCGGTGCCGCGTCGGATGCACCCGGTTGGTCAGCAAGGACCAGGCAATCCCGCGCCGGAAATCGATCCACAATCCGGTGCCGGTGAACCCGGTATGCCCGATGGTTTCATCCGAACACGCCGCACCGCCGGACCACCCCTCGTACCGCGCCTCCCAGCCCAGCGTCCGCGTCGCCGACTGCTTCACGCGAACGCCGGAAAGCGCCGGCTCGCGGTTCTCCAGCAGTCCCAGCGCCACATCCAGCACCCCGTCGATCGTGCCGAACAACCCGGCATGGCCGGCGGCCCCGCCCAGCGCGAACGCGTTCTCGTCATGCACCTCGCCCCGCATCACCCGACCGCGCCAGCTGCACCGCTCGGTCGCCGCGCAGTCCACAGGGTCCGGACGAAAGCCGAATCCGGCCGGAACCGGCAACTCCCCCAGCGCGCAGCCGGTCAGCCGCTCGATGGCGATACCCAGCAGCATGAAATTGATATCGGAATACACCGCCGGCCCCCGCCGCCACACCCGTTGCAGGATAAACGCCCGCAACGTCGCCGGGTCTTGGCCATAGGTGTACAGCGGCTCCACCGCCGGCAGATGCGTCAGGTGACTCAAGCACTGGCGGAACGTCAGCCCGCGCTCCGCGGCCCCCATATCGTATTGTCGTAGATCGGGGATCGCCACGGTCAGCCGGTCATCCAGCCCAATCCGCCCCTGCGCCACCAGCCGCAGAATGGTGGGCGTCGTGAACAGCACCTTGGTCAACGACGCCAGATCGAACCAGGTCCCCCGCCGCATCGGCACGGCGTCGGGCTCACTCTGCGCCAGCCCGAACGCCTCCACTTCCCGCTCGCCCGATCTGGTTACAACCCCAACGACAGCGCCGGGAATCTGCCCGTCAGCCGCGCGCGCAACCGGATCGATCGCGGCGGCAAGGATCTGCGCGGCGGTCACAGAAAACCTTGCGGATCAGCTCTCCCGCACCACCGGATTGCGCAGCGTGCCGATACCGACGATCTCCACCTCGCACACATCGCCGTGCTTCATGTTCTCCGTCGCCCCCTCGGTCCCCATCCACACCATGTCGCCCGGCACCAGCGTCAAGTAGCGCGTCATCGCCACCAGGAAATCCACCACGCCGAAGATCATATCATTGGTCGGAAACTGGATCGGTTCCTTGCCGTTCACCCGGATCTTGGTAACCAGCTTCTCAAGATCGACATCCGTCTCGATCCACGGCCCCATCGGCGCGAACGTGTCGGTGTTCTTCGCCCGCCACAGCGTGCGGTCCGATTTCTGCCAGGTCCGCTCACTCACGTCGTTGCCGATCGTATAGCCCAGCACGCAATTCAGTGCGTTCTCCCGCGTCAGGTGCTTGGCCTTCTTGCCGATCACCACCACCAGCTCGCCCTCGTACTGCACCTTCTCGGTCGCATCCTTCGGGATCACGATCGCCTCGTTATGCGCGATCAAGGAGTTGTTGGCCCGATACCCCACATCCGGATTAGGCGGCAGCACCGCCGGCTGGCCGATCTTGGCCGCCACCTCGCGCACATGCCCGGCATAGTTCAGCCCACAGGCATAGAAGGTCTGCGGTTCGAACGGGATCAGCAGCTTCGCATCCGCCAGCTTCACGCTGGCACCCGCCTTCTTCCATTCCCCGAAAGGTGTGCCACTCACCAGCTGGATGCTGTCGCCCTCGACGATGCCGTACGTGGCGGTGCCATGATGATCGAACCGTGCCCAGCGCATAGACGTCTCTCCCCTCAAAAAATCAGTTGAAGGCAGCCTATCCGCGCGTCGAAAGCCTGGCTAGCTAGGCCGTCGCGGCCGCATGCAGGCCCAGTTCCTGGACCATCTTCTCCCGCATCAGGAATTTCTGCATCTTGCCGGTCACCGTCATCGGGAAATCCTCGACGAAGCGGACATGGCGCGGGATCTTGTAATGCGCGATCTGCCCCTGGCAGAACGCCCGCACCTCCTCCACGGTCAGGCTCTCCCCGGCGCGGATCTTGATCCAGGCGCACAGCTCCTCGCCGTACCGTTCGTCCGGCACGCCGAACACCTGCACGTCCTGGATCTTCGTATGCCGATACAGGAACTCCTCGATCTCGCGGGGATACACGTTCTCCCCGCCGCGGATCACCAGATCCTTGATCCGCCCGACGATGTTGCAATAGCCGTCGGCATCCATCGTCGCCAAATCCCCGGTATGCATCCAGCGGCCAGCATCGATCGCCTGGGCGGTGCGCTCCGGATCGTCCCAATAGCCCAACATCACCGAGTATCCCCGCGTGCAAAGCTCGCCGGATGTGCCGCGCGGCACGATGCGCCCCTCGCCATCGACGATCTTGACCTCCAGATGCGGATGCACCCGCCCGACCGTCGAGGTCTGCTTTTCCATCGGATCGCCGATCGCGGTCTGCGTGCTGACCGGACTGGTTTCGGTCATGCCGTAGGCGATGGTGATCTCGGTCAGGTGCATGGTCTCCACGCAGCGCCGCATCACCTCGATCGGGCAGGGTGCGCCGGCCATCACGCCGGTGCGCAGGCTGGACAGATCGAATTTGCCGAACTCCGGATGTTCCAGTTCGGCGATGAACATCGTCGGCACGCCATACAGCGACGTGCAGCGCTCCTCGGCCACGGTCTGCAGGGTCGCCAGCGGATCGAACCCCTCGCCGGGGAACACCATCGCCGAGCCATGCGTGATGCAGGCCAGATTGCCGATCACCATGCCAAAGCAATGGTACAGCGGCACCGGAATGCACACCTTGTCCTGGTCGGTGTAGCGCATCGTCTCGCCGATGAAATAGCCGTTGTTCAGGATGTTGTGGTGCGTCAGCGTCGCACCCTTCGGCGCGCCCGTGGTGCCCGAGGTGAACTGGATGTTGATGGAATCGTCGAACTGCAGGCTGCGGCCCAATTCCGACAGCCGCGCCCGCTGCACCGCGCCACCCATGCGCAGCACATGATCGAACGCGAAGGTGCCCGGCGCCTTCGGACCGCCGATCTGGATCACGGTTTCCAACTTCGGCAGCTTCGCCGCGTTCAGCTTGCCGGGGGCGGAAGCGGCCAGTTCCGGCGCCAGCGTGTTCACCATGCCGATATAGTCGCTGGTCTTGAACGCGGTCGCGGTGATCAGCGCGCGGCAGCCAACCTTGTTCAGCGCATATTCCAACTCCGACAGCCGGTAGGCCGGGTTGATGTTCACCAGGATAAGCCCCGCCTTGGCGGTGGCGAACTGCGTGATCACCCACTCCGCACAGTTCAGCGACCAGATCGCCACGCGATCCCCCGGCTCTAGCCCCAGCGCCAGCAGCCCGGCCGCGAAGGCCTGCACCCGCTCGCCAAGCTCCTTGTAGCTCCAACGAATGTCCTGCTGGCGCACCGTCAGCCCGGGCCGGTCGCCATGGCGGGCGACGGTCCTGTCGAACACCACGCCGATCGTCTCGCCGATCAGCGGTTTATCCGAAACGCCGTTCGCGTAACTCGGGGCCGTGGTCATAGGGTCCTCCCTCAGGCATTCTTCTTGACCAGCATGGGACTTGGTCCCCCAATCATGCAACGAGATTGGGCCTATATCCAAAGGGCTGGCGCGGGCAACCGGCTTGTGTCATATCCTTCGATATCGAAGCAATAGGCGATATCGAAGCAACGGGCGATATCGAAGCAAGAGGAATTGGGATGGCAACGCTTCCAAACCGTCTGCCCGGTCTGAATTTCGACCTGGGCGAGACCGCCGACATGCTGCGCAGCACCGTGGAGGCCTTCGCCGCCGACGAGATCGCGCCCCGCGCCGCCGCGATCGACCGCGACAACCAGTTCCCCCCCGACCTCTGGCGCAAGCTCGGCAATCTCGGCGTGCTCGGCGTCACCGTCGAGGAAGAATATGGCGGTGCCGGCATGGGCTACCTCGAACACGTCGTGGCGATGGAAGAAATCTCCCGCGCCTCGGCCTCTGTCGGCCTGTCCTATGGCGCCCATTCCAATCTCTGCGTGAACCAGATCCGCCGCAACGGCACACAAGCGCAGCGCCGCGCCTACCTGCCTAAGCTGGTCTCCGGCGAGCATGTCGGCGCCCTGGCCATGAGCGAGCCGGGCGCGGGATCGGACGTCGTGTCGATGAAGCTGCGCGCCGACAAGAAGGGCGACCGCTACATCCTGAACGGCACCAAGATGTGGATCACCAACGGCCCGGACGCCGACGTGCTGGTGGTCTATGCGAAAACCGACCTTGCCGCCGGCCCGCGCGGCATGACCGCCTTCCTGGTCGAGAAGGGATTTCCTGGTTTCTCAACGTCGGAAAAACTCGACAAGCTCGGAATGCGCGGCTCCAACACCGCCGAACTGGTGTTCCGGGATTGCGAGGTCCCGGAAGAAAACGTGCTGTCCCAGGTCGGAAGCGGCGTGAACGTGCTGATGAGCGGCCTCGACTACGAGCGCGCCGTGCTCGCCGCCGGCCCGCTCGGCATCATGCAGGCCTGCATGGACGTGGTGGTGCCCTACATCCACGAACGCAAGCAGTTCGGCCAGGCCATCGGCGAGTTCCAGCTGATGCAGGGCAAGATCGCCGACATGTACACCACGCTGAACGCCTCCAAAGCCTACGTGTACGCCGTGGCGAAAGCCTGCGACCGCGGCGAAACCACCCGCAAGGATGCCGCCGGCGCGATCCTGTATGCCGCGGAGAAAGCCACCTGGATGGCACTCGAGGCGATCCAGACGCTGGGCGGCAACGGCTACATCAACGACTATCCCACCGGCCGCCTGCTGCGCGACGCCAAGCTGTACGAAATCGGCGCCGGCACCAGCGAAATCCGCCGAATGCTGATCGGGCGCGAACTGTTCAAGGAAACAACTTGACCATGGCTCATCTCAGCAAACCAAATGCGCTTCAAAAAAGCGATACCGGAATTAGCAGAGAGGGTCTCATGGTAAAGGAACACGAAGAATTTTCCAACCTATCAAATAGATGTCGTCGCGAATTTGAAAGTCTTGCCGATTACATATGGAAGACGCCAAGATTTCTAGAGGCGGAAACAAAGAATGAGATAGAAAAGCTCGCGGAATATTTTCCGTTTAATGGAGACCCTCGAAATGATGCCCGAGCGCGTAAGTTACGGGCGCTGCGCTGGGATCTGGAATCACACAGTCTATTACGTGTATTTCCCGTCATAATGGCGACATCGAATTTCACTTCTGCCGTATCATTGTTCGAGATCTATCTCCTTCAACTGTGTGCGGAAATCGAAGCCGTGACCGAAGTTGATTTTTCAGGAGTGAAGGGAGTTGGCAGGACCAGGCTCTTTAATTACATGAACAAGGCGGGCATCAATTATAAAACAATAGCTCTGCATGAACAGGTTGATGCCGGGTTTGCAATCAGAAATTTCTTGATGCATGCAAGTGGTTTTTTGAAGTGGAGTAATAGCGCCGATAAGATAAAGAATGTCATTTTAAATCAGACTTTTTTTGAAAATTATTTACGAGACGGCGGCACGGAGAAAACCGCGGAGCGTCCGGTTCGAATTCAGAATCACAAATTTGGTGACCAGTTATTTATAGATAACGAATATTCCTTTTATTCTTGTAAAATATTTAGGTATTATTTTATTAATTTAGCAAAAGAGTGTAATAATACTATCATAGTTACTCGGTCGAGAAAATCATGACGCTACTTCGATCCGCTATTGACAGTCACAGCGAGGAATATCACGAGAACGCTGCCGCCATGCAAGTACTCGTGGACGATCTCCGTGCCAAAGTCGCCGAAGCCGAACTCGGCGGCGGTGACACTGCGCGCCAGCGCCATCTCTCCCGCGGCAAGCTGCTGCCGCGCGACCGCGTGCGCGGCCTGATCGATCCCGGCTCACCATTCCTGGAATTCTCCCAGCTCGCCGCCTTCGGCATGTATGGCGGCGAGGTCCCCTCCGCCGGCATCATCACCGGCATCGGCCGCGTCTCTGGCCGCGAATGCGTGATTGTGGCCAACGACGCCACGGTGAAGGGCGGCACCTATTTCCCCCTCACCGTGAAGAAGCATCTGCGCGCGCAGGAAGTTGCCCGTACCAACCGTCTCCCCTGCATCTACCTTGTCGATAGCGGCGGCGCCTTCCTGCCCCAGCAGGACGAAATCTTCCCCGACCGCGAGCATTTCGGCCGCATCTTCTTCAACCAGGCCACGATGTCAGCCGAAGGCGTGCCGCAGATCGCCTGCGTCATGGGCTCCTGCACCGCCGGCGGCGCCTATGTGCCGGCGATGTCGGACGAATCGATCATCGTCCGCCGGCAGGGCACCATCTTCCTCGGCGGCCCGCCCCTGGTTGCCGCAGCCACCGGCGAGATCGTCACCGCCGAGGATCTCGGCGGCGCGGACGTGCACGCCCGCACCTCCGGCGTGGTGGACCATTACGCCCATGACGACCGCCACGCCCTGGCCCTGTGCCGGCGCATCATCGCCGGACTGAACTCCGTCAAGCGCCCGCAACTCGCCCTCCGCCAGCCCCTCCCGCCGCGTTATGCGGCCGAGGAACTCTATGGCGTCATCTCCGCCAATGTCCGCAACCCCTACGACGCCCGCGAACTAATCGCCCGCATCGTCGATGACAGCGTCTTTGACGAATTCAAGAAACTCTACGGCACAACGCTGGTCTGCGGCTTCGCGCACATCCACGGCTACCCGGTCGGCATCATCGCCAACAACGGCATCCTGTTCTCGGAATCCTCGCTGAAGGGCGCGCATTTCGTCGAGCTGTGCAGCCAGCGCGGCATTCCGCTGGTCTTCCTGCAGAACATCACCGGCTTCATGGTCGGGCAGAAATACGAAGCCGGCGGCATCGCCAAGGATGGCGCCAAGCTGGTCACCGCCGTATCCACCACCTCCGTGCCGAAATTCACCGTGATCGTCGGAGGCAGCTACGGCGCCGGCAATTACGGCATGTGCGGCCGCGCCTTCGATCCCCGCTTCGTCTGGATGTGGCCGAACGCCCGCATCTCCGTCATGGGCGGCGAACAGGCCGCCAGCGTGCTCGCCCAGGTCCGGCGCGACAATTTCACCGCCCAGGGCAAGGAATGGAGCGCGGAGGAGGAGGAGAGCTTCAAATCCCCGATCCGCAACCAGTACGAAACCCAGGGCCATCCCTACTACGCCACCGCCCGCTTGTGGGACGACGGGATCATCGACCCCGCCGACACCCGCCGCGTGCTCGGCCTCTCCCTTTCCGCGGCGCTGAACGCGCCGATCGAGCCGACGAAGTTCGGCGTGTTCCGGATGTGATGAAGATGGTACAGGCCCCCACCCAGCGGATGATCCGTTCCCTCCTCATCGCCAATCGCGGCGAAATCGCCTGCCGCGTCGCGCGCACCGCGCGGCGCATGGGCATCGAAACCATTGCCGTCTATTCCGAAGCTGACGCCTCGGCAATGCACGTCGCCGCCGCCGACCGCGCCATCGCCATCGGTCCCGCCGCGGCACGCGAAAGCTACCTCAACATCCCCCGCATCATCGGGGCCGCCAAACGCGCCGGCGCGGAAGCCATCCATCCCGGCTACGGCTTCCTGTCGGAAAACCCCGCATTCGTCGAAGCCTGTGACGCCGCTGGCATAATCTTTGTCGGCCCACCGGCCTCGGCCATGCGCGCCATGGGATCGAAGGGCGCGGCCAAGGCGCTGATGGAAGGCTCCGGCGTACCGCTGCTGCCCGGCTATCACGGCGCCGACCAGGACCCCGAATTCCTCGCCGCCACGGCCCAGAAGATCGGCTTCCCCGTCGTCATCAAGGCCGTCGCCGGCGGCGGTGGGCGCGGCATGCGCGTGGTCGAAAACCCAGATGAATTCGCCGCCGCCCTCGCCTCCGCCCAGCAGGAAGGTGCCGCCTCCTTCGGCGACGCCCGCGTGCTGGTGGAACGCTACGTCACCCGTCCCCGCCACATCGAAATCCAGGTCTTCGCCGATCAACACGGCAACGCCGTGCATCTGTTCGAGCGCGACTGCTCCGCCCAGCGCCGCCACCAGAAGGTAATCGAGGAAGCCCCCGCGCCCGGCATGGACGAAGCTCGCCGCGCCGCGATGGGCGCCGCCGCCGTCGATGCCGCCAAGGCCGTCGGCTATGTCGGCGCCGGCACAGTGGAGTTCATCACCGATGAAACCGGTTTCTACTTCCTGGAAATGAATACCCGCCTGCAGGTCGAGCATCCGGTGACCGAAATGATCACCGGGTTCGACCTGGTCGAATGGCAACTCCGCGTCGCCGCCGGCGAACCTTTGCCGGCCACCCAGGAACAAATCCACCTGAACGGCCACGCCTTTGAGGTGCGGATCTACGCCGAAGACCCCGCCCGCGATTTCGCCCCCTCCATTGGCCGCCTGGCCAGCTTCCGCACCCCGCCCGAACAGGGCGGCGTGCGCGTCGATACCGGCTTCGCCACCGGCGACACGGTCTCGGTGCATTACGACGCGATGCTCGCCAAGCTGATCTGCCACGGCCCCACCCGCGCCGAGGCCCTGCAGAAGCTGCGCGCCGCCCTCGCCGGCTGCGACGTCGCCGGCGTGGCCAGCA
>CAINEA010000411.1 GCA_903847525.1 uncultured Acetobacteraceae bacterium
ACTTCGCGATTATCCGAACCTTGATCTCAACCGCGCGAAAACAAGGTTGGGACTTGCTGGCCACCCTGTGCGCCGACCCGAAGACGCTGATCGCGGAACTCCGGCTGGCGTGAGGTGTCGCTGGCTACCTGGGCTGTAACACAAGGTCTTAAATAGCGTCAATTCCCGCCCCTGATACGAAAGTTTGCTCGTCGCGGGCCCGCGTGAACAGCGTAAGCGCGAGTAAAATCGCCGCGAGCAACCCGGGCGGCCATAATCCATACCGTGCGAACACCGTGACGGGGAGTGCCCCAGGCAGGGCAATCCGAAGGGTTCCGGTCTGGTTCAACCCGATCCGTCCGAGCTCGCGGCCTCTGGAATCGAACGCTGCGGAAATGCCGGTATTGGCCGCGCGCAGCAGCGGCAGCCCCTCCTCCGCCGCCCGCATGCGTGCCGCCGCAAGATGCTGGCGCGGCCCGGCGGAATTGCCGAACCAGGCGTCGTTGGTGACGTTCAGCAGCCAGGCCGGGCGGTCGGCGCGGTCGATGATCTCCGACCCGAAAATCGCTTCGTAGCAAATCAGCGGGCCGACGGGCGGCAATCCGGGGACATGCAGGGTCTGTGGCCCGCCGCCTGGGGCAAAGCCGCCGCCCGGCACCACCTGGATCGGCAAAGGCAGCCAATCGGGCTGATATTCCCCGAACGGCACCAGGTGCCATTTGTCATAGCGCATGCCGATCGTGCCGCCGCCGAGCAGCGCGAACAGATCGTTACGAGGCCTGCCGTCCTCGCCGAAGCGCACCCCGCCCACCAGCGCCGGCGTATCCCCCGTCACCTGCGTGATCGACGCACGGGCATTCGGGTCCTGCTCCAGGAGGTACGGTACCGCCGTTTCCGGCCAGACCACGGCTTTCGGCCCCGGGCCCGCCTTCGCCAATGCCGTCGCGGTCATGTCCAGGTACCGGCCAAAGATGTTTCGGGCCAGATCGCGGTTCCATTTCTGCCCCTGCGCCACGTTGCCCTGCACCAGGATGACCGTGACGCCAGTGAGCGGCGGTTCAACCGCGCCCAGCCGGACCAGCCCGAACCCCGCCCAGGCCGCGAACAGCGCCAGACCGGCCGCCCGGAACCGCCAGGACAAGGCTGGCGTGCACGCCAGCAGCAGGGTGAACAGGCTCAGGCCCTGCACGCCGATCAGCGAGGCCGGCTGGATGAACACATCTCCCAGCACGCCTGGCACCGCCCAGACGCTGCCCCAGAGGTTCCAGGGAAACCCGGTCAACACGAATTGCCGGGCGATGTCGGACAGTACCCAGGCCCCGGCCAACGCCCCCGCCCTCCGCCAGCCTGGCGCGGCCAGGCGCGCGACGCCGGCCGGGATCGCCGTGAAAACCGCCAGCACCGCCGCGATCATCGGCACCGCCAAAGGCACCAGCCACCAGAAGCGCGCCGCCTCGATCAGGATGGCCTCGGTGATCCAGTACAAACCAAACAGATGATGGCCGAAGCCGAACCACCAGCCGCGCCGGGCGGCGACCCGCCAGGAAGGCGCGGCACCGATCAGCGTGAGCAGGACCGGTATCGCCACCCACAGCACGGGAATGACGTGCAACGGTGGCAAGGCGGCCGCGGAAACCGCGCCAACCCCCATCGCCGCGAGATCCGCCCGCCAGCCCTGCAACCATGCTTTCATGCGCCGCGGCTACACGCGCCGCCGGTGGGAAGCAAGGCTCGGGCGGCGTCCCCGCCCTGGTTTCGGGGACCCCGCCGCGAAAGATTAACCGCAACGGGCAGGCCCGTGGTTCCGCCCGGCAAGGTTGGCAGCGATGCCGCGGCGGCCCATGCTGCAACCCCGGCGAGACGAATGGAGACCGAACGAATGCTGCCACAGGCTGTCGATTTCCGCGCGGAGGCGGATGAGCTGCATGCACTACTCGCGGCCCTGAGCGATGCCGACTGGGATCGGCCGACCTTGTTCAAGGGATGGACCGTGAACGACATCGTCCAGCATTTGCACAGCGGCGACCTGATGGCGGCGGCCTCGGTCGCCGGCGCCGATCCCTTTGCGCAGATGCGGGCGGAGATGAAGGCCAGGCGGGATGGCGGCATGAGCGGCGTGGAGGAAACCCGCTTTCGCCTCGGCCATCTGACCGGGCGGACCCTGCTCGGCCAATGGCACGCCACGATGGCCGCGCTGTGCGAGAAACTTTCGGCGATGCCGCCGGACGCAAGGTTGAAATGGGCCGGACCCGACATGGGCGTGCGCATGTTCACCACCGCCCGGCAGATGGAAACCTGGGCGCATGGCCAGGCGATCTACGACCTGATGGGCGCCACGCGAGCGCCGACGGACCGGCTGCGCAACATCGCCGAGATCGGCGTGCGCACCTATGGCTGGACCTTCGCCAACCGCCAGCAACCCACACCCGGGCCGATCCCCTATGTGCGCCTGTCCGCACCCTCCGGCGCGATCTGGGAATGGAACGATCCAACGCCGGACAACAGCGTTCACGGCAGCGCCCTGGAATTCAGCCAGGTCGTGACCCAAACCCGCAATGTCGCCGATACGAACCTGAAGGTGACCGGCGAGCCCGCCCGCATCTGGATGAGCCTGGCCCAATGCTTCGCCGGCCCACCCGAGACGCCCCCGCCACCTGGCCTGCGGCGGTAGGTGGAGACGGGAGGAAGCAAGGCGGGGGCTCTGCCCCATATGCGCCAACATAGCGCGAATTTGGCTTGTCTCTCCTGGCTAGGTCGTTTTCGGGTGGGTTGTGCGAGGCGGCGCTGGATGGTGCCGGATAAGATCCGACTTGTGTGGTGACTTCGGCAGAACAGGGCGCGTTAGTTGGCGCAGGGCCAGACGGAAGGCTTGCCATAGGGTCAGTCGGCGTATGGCGATGCCGGCGTCTGGGTCAGCGGGGTAGTCGAGAACTTGGCCTGCCAGATTCCCGGTCAATACCGTCAGGATCAATTTGGCCAGCAGCCAGGAGCGCTCCAATTTGGGGTCGATGGCGGGTAGGTCGTCGAACCCGCCAATCGACTTCGATCGCCTGAACGCCAGTTCGATCTGCCACCTCATTCGATAGAGCGAGGCCACACGGTCGGCCGAAGCAAGGTTGGCTGGCAGATCGAGGCGGAGGGTTAGATCACTCCCTCCGCCTTCAGCGCAGCGATTTCAGTTTCCGACAGACCCAGCCAGCCGCCGTATATCTCGTGGTTATGCTGGCCGAGATGGGGGCTGGGTGTTGCCTTGGCGATGGCGGTTTCGTGCAGGCGGATCGGGGTTGTGGGGAG
>CAINEA010000412.1 GCA_903847525.1 uncultured Acetobacteraceae bacterium
GCGTCGCGGCTTCGCCGGACGGCGCGCCCGCATCGGAACCAGATTGGGAATCGGGCGGCGGCAACGACATGGGAAGCTTGACTCATGCCGCGACTCGCGTGTCAACCGTCGATCAGCGATCGACTACCTGGGCAGTTACAATTTATCTATGCAATGATCGATTCATAGCGCAATTCTATTGCTCAGCCGCCCATATCGCCCTCAATCGCCAGGAAGCCGTGGCGAAAGCTCAGGTGATCACTCGTGATCACTAGATAGCAGCCGCTCCATAGCACCAACGCGACCAGGGTATTGGCCAGCACGATATGGCTGATACGCACCCGTTCCGGCGCCCCACGCCAGCCAGTCTGCTTATCCGGCGCGGCGACCGGACGAGCAAAGAAAGGCAGCACGGCGAACAGCCCGATCCACCAGATCACCCCATACAGCATCAATCCGGTTACCCAACTCATGCTCGGCAGTTCCTAGCCGTCAGACCCGCAACAAGTGTACGTCTACCAGAGGACGCTTCTGGAAGCGCTTGCCCAGTGCCCGCCGCAACGCGGAGCGCGCAGCATCGGCCAAGGCGGAATCGTCCCGGCGCAGCGCAACCGGCAGATCGGCCAGTGCGATGGCAAAATCACGGCTGATCCGGTCCGTCTCCGGATCCTCCGGTTCATACAGCCCCGGTGCGCTGACCTTCGGCCGGCCCAGGATTTTGCCGGTCCCATCCACCGCTAGGCTGCCCAGGATCACTCCATTGAACAGCATGCGCCGGCGCGCCGCCAGCACCTCGCCGTCCAGCGGCACCAGCCGATTGGCATCCAGCACCAACCGCCCCACCGGAGCACTATCAATCACCTCGGCCCGTCCGGGCGCCAAGCTCAATATGTCGCCATCCTCGGTCAGGAGCGGGCTGATGCCCGCCTCCTGCGCCAGATCGGCATGGGCCTGCAGATGCCGCCACTCGCCATGCACCGGCACGGAGTATTTCGGCCGAACCAGCTTGTACAACCGGCGCAGCTCGTCACGCGCCGGATGGCCCGATACGTGAACCAGATGGTCCGCATCGGTCATAAGATGCACGCCCCGGCGCACCAGATTATCCTGCACCGTGCCGATCGCGCGCTCATTGCCGGGGATCATACGGCTGGAGAAGATCACCGTATCCCCTTCCCCCAGGGCCACGCGCGGATGCGTGTCCATGGCGATGCGCGCCAGTGCCGAGCGCGGCTCGCCCTGGCTGCCGGTCACCAGGATCAGGATGTTGTCGTCCGGCACATCGTCCACGTCGTCCTCGCCGAGGAACTCCGGCACGGACTTCAAATAGCCGCACTCGCGCGCCGCCGACTCGATGTTGCGCAAGGACCGCCCCACGATGGCCACGCTACGCCCGCATTCCTGCGCCGCCAGCGCGATCGACTGCATCCGGGCGACGTTGGAGGCAAAGCAGGTGATCGCCACCCGTCCTTTGATCTGGCGGATCAGCGCCGTCAGGCTGATGCGGACATCGTCCTCTGACCCGGAATGCCCTTCCACCATCGCATTGGTGGAATCGCAGATCATCGCCAGCACGCCCTTGTCACCGAGCGCGGACAGAGCCGCCTCATCGGTCGGCGGACCCACCAGCGGTTTCGGATCCAACTTCCAGTCGCCGGTATGCAGCACAATGCCATAGGGCGTGGTGATGGCCACCGATTGCGCCTCGGGGATCGAATGGGCCATGCGGATGAACTGCAGCGCGAACGGCGCCAAGTCGATCGTCCCGCCGGTCGGCACCACGTGCACCCGCACCTGGTTCTGCAGGCCCACTTCGGTCAGCTTGCGCCGCAAAACCGCGGCAGCGAACGGCGTCGCATATACCGGGCAACGCAATTGCGGCCAAAGATGTGCCACCGCGCCGATATGGTCCTCATGCGCGTGGGTAATCACCAGCCCGACCAGCCGGTCGCGCCGATCGGCGATAAAGCCGGGATCGGCCATCATCACATCGACTTCCGGCAACTCGGAGCCGCCAAAGCCGATGCCGCAATCGATGGCCAGCCATTTGCCATTACAGCGATATAGATTGAGATTCATGCCGATCTCGCCCGTCCCGCCCAAGGGCAGGAAGGCCAGATCACCGGATGGTGCGTCCATATTCTTCTTTCTTAGCGGTCAGTCAGTTACAAATCAGGGTCGTTCAGGCGTTGCCTGTCTTTCGATAATGTGGGGGTGGGGTTGCGATCCGCCAACATTCGCAAGCCGTCCAACGTCAGATCCGGCTCGATCCGCTCGATCATGATCGTGCCCTCGGCGAATAAAGGCGCCAGACCGCCCGTCGCCACAACCTTCAACGGCCCGCCGAATTCGCCCTTGATGCGCGTCACCAATCCTTCGATCAGGCCGACATACCCCCAATAGATGCCCGACTGCATCGCCGGCACGGTGGAACGGCCGATCACGGATTGCGGCCGGCCAATGCCGATACGCGGCAACCGGGCGGCGGCATGGTGCAAAGCCTCGATCGACAGATTGATCCCGGGCGCGATGACCCCGCCCAAATAAGCTCCGTCCTTGTCTACCACATCGAACGTGGTCGCGGTGCCGAAATCGACCACCACCAACGGGCCGCCAAAATGCCGGTGAGCTGCCAGAGAATTCAGCAACCGGTCAGCGCCCACCTCCTGTGGCTGCTCGACCTTGATCTCGAACCCCCAATCCAGATTGGCCCGTGCCACCAGCGGCTCGGCATGGAACCAGTCCCGGCA
>CAINEA010000413.1 GCA_903847525.1 uncultured Acetobacteraceae bacterium
AACTAAACCGCTTCGCGGTATCGGCTGCGTCTGAGTTGCGCCCTGGGGCGGCGTGGTTGTGGTTTCGGCGCTCCTGAAAAACTGGATCAGGTTTATCCCAAATAGACCAATCCGAATTTTCAGGAGCATCCGAAATGACACCTCTTCGTCAACGCATGACAGAAGACATGCAGCTGCGCAACTACTCGGCAGCCACACAAAGGAACTATATCGCGCACGTGGCGGCGTACGCCCGTTTTTTCAGGAAGAGTCCGGAGGATCTGGACCGGGAAGCGGTACGGGAGTACCTGCTGTACCTCTCCGGGGAGCGAAAGATGTCCGCCGAGGGAGTAAATCAGCAGTCTTCGGCGCTGAAGTTCCTGTATTTGAAGACTCTGGAACTGCCGTGGAACGACCTCGATTTTCCGCGCATGCGCCGCCCGCACCGTCTGCCCGTTGTCCTGAGCCAGGAAGAAGTAGTGCAGTTTTTCGACCACGTGCCCAGCCTGAAGTACAGGGCTGCGCTGATGCTGTGTTACGGAGCCGGTCTGCGGGTCTCCGAAGCGGTGGCCGTGAAGATCGGCGACATCGACTCGAAGCAGAATCTGCTGCGCGTGGAACAGGGAAAAGGGAGCAAGGACCGTTATGTCATGCTCTCGTCGCGTTTGCTTCAAGTGCTGCGCGTCTACTGGCGGGCCGCTCGTCCGGAGCACTACCTGTTCCCGTCCTGGCGGAAAGGACGGCACCTCAACGCCTCGTCGCTACAGCGGGCCTGCCACGAAGCCTCCCTGCGCAGCGGCCTGCGCAAGCGAATCACGGCCCACACCCTGCGGCACAGCTTCGCCACCCATCTGCTGGAAAACGGCACCGACATCCGGGCCATACAGGTGCTGCTGGGCCACAGCAGGATCGACACGACGGCTCACTACACCGCCGTTTCGGCCAAACTGATCGGTGCCACCGTCAGTCCGCTGGACCAGTTGGACAAGAAGCACGAAAAGAGACCCGACAAGAGGCTGGCCGGGGCGAAGAAATAGCCCATGAGCCGGCCAGCCTTCGAGCTGGCCGGCATTTTCCGACAATACGGCGAGGCTTACCGCAAGGCGCACAAACCTCCGCTCGAACAACTGCGCGTAATGCGTGCGGTCGAAGTGTGCCGTACCTCCGCTTTGGGCGGACATGCCGGAAAATGCGGCCAGTGCGACTACATCCATATCTCGTACAACTCGTGCCGGAACCGGCACTGCCCTAAATGCCAAAACACCGAACGCGCGAAGTGGCTGGAAGCCCGGAAGGCCGAACTGTTGCCGGTGGAGTATTTCCACGTCGTATTCACCATTCCGGAAGAGCTTGCCCGCATCGCCTTCCACAACAGGGAGATCGTGTACGGCATCCTTTTTCGCGCCGCTTCGGAAACGCTTCTCACCATCGCACGCGATCCGAACCACCTCGGCGCGGAGATCGGCTTCTTCGCTGTCTTACACACATGGGGGCAGAATCTGCAGCACCATCCCCATATCCATTGCGTGGTACCCGGCGGCGGCCTTTCGCCCGATTACGAACGGTGGATGAGTTGCAAGCCCGGCTTCTTCCTGCCCGTTCGCGTCCTGTCCCGTCTGTTCCGGCGGCTGTTTCTCGAAGCCGTTGACGAAGCGTTCGCCGAAGGAAAGCTTCAGTTCCACGGCGAGCTGGAATCACTGGCTGACCGTTCCGCGTTCGCTCAATATCTCGCGCCCCTGCGAGGGAAAGAATGGGTTGTCTATTCGAAACCACCGTTCGGCGGGCCTCAGCAGGCGCTGGAGTATCTCGGCCGCTACACCCATCGGGTTGCGATTTCGAATGAACGGCTGCTCGCCGTCCGGGACGGCGAGGTGACTTTCCAGTGGAAGGACTACCGCCATAAACATAAACACAACTCCCGGGCCATGACGCTGGCGTCGGACGAGTTCATTCGCCGCTTTCTCATTCACACGCTGCCTGCGGGGTTTCAGCGCATCCGGCACTTCGGTTTTCTCGCCAACCGGCATCGCAAAGAAAAACTGGAGTTGTGCCGCAAACTGCTGGAGACGCCGGCGACCGAACTGCTGCCGAACGCAATGCAGTGCCTGATTCTGCTGGCCGCACTGACGCCCTGCCCCGAGGTGCACTGTCCGAAGTGCAAGACGGGCGTTCTGGTCAGGATCGGATATCTGCCCGCTTACCGGTGGCCGGAAAGACCGCCCGACAGTTCGTGATGATCTTCCAATCCGTGCGCCAGACCGGCCCGTGCATTGCCATTGCGGCAGTGGGACGCGGAGGTGTGCCCATACCCCGGTACCGCGGCCAAAGTGACTCATTCCTGACCTTGCACGGACCCACAGAACCCAACCACGATGCTCCGAACGGCGCTGTGGCCAAGACGACAAGCCTCTCGTCGCGGGCAACCGCCGTCTTCGGGCGAAGACGTTATGTTCAGACCGGCGATTCAATCCCCATACCCGTGCAGTGCCTCGGCTGGCGGCCAGACCAGCGCTGCCGCGCACCGCATTCCGCTCCGCCCAGCTACACCACAGACCATCTTCCTGCGGTTTAGTTCACCGCCCGGTTGCTTCAGCCGGCGGCAGCACCAATCTCCCGCTCCAGAGGTGTTTGTACGCCGCCTGGCCGAAGCAACCTTTATCAATCACGCCGGACGCAAATTTCTTTTCCCCCTAAAATCAATGGCTTGCACTAAACCGCCCCCTGGTCGCGCCCAGCCCACACCGTAAACTGTTGCCGTGACATTTCCACGCCAGCCCTGCACGCCAACCCCGCACCCCTGGGAGATCTCCGTCCACCCGCAACCCGCCCGGCCCCAACTGGCCACCGGGAAAATGTTGTTTTTCCGAACGAACCAACCCAAGCCCTTTGGAATCAACACAACAACCTCTGCCGGGAACCCACACGTCCCCAATTCTGAACCGATTCTGATCCGACTCTGGACCAATTCTGATCCGATTCTGATC
>CAINEA010000414.1 GCA_903847525.1 uncultured Acetobacteraceae bacterium
AGAACACCAGCGCCGCCAGCGGCCACATGCCGGCCTGCGCGAGTTCCATCACCCCGCCCAGGATGGTCGACGGCGATCCCTGGCCGAATGAGATCACCGTCATCACCGGCAGCAGATTGGCGGGGACATACAGGATCGTGGCCGCGGCCAGCAGCGCCACGGTGCGGTTCAGGCTGTGCGGCTTGCGTCGGTGCAGCCCAGCGCCGCAGCGCGGACAGGTACGGCTGGCTCCATCGGCAGCCGCCTCCTGCGCGCCCAATTCAACGACCAGCGCGCAGCAATCGCATGCCAGCAGGTTCGCCGTGCGCAGCGCCCGCGGCGGCGGTCGGTCCGGCGACATCTTGCGCGCCGTCGCGTCACGCCGTTCCAGACTCTCCCAGATATCGTCACTGTCCAGCGTGCAGTCGGCGGCCGCCATAACGAGCATCAGCCCGCCCAGCGCGAACACCGCGCCGCCCACATGCAGCGCCGCGATGTCCACCAGCTTGGTGTAGGCGACGAAAACGCCGAGCAGGAACACCTCGACCATCGCCCACGGTGTCAGCTGTTCCACGCACCGGAACGCCAGGTGCAGGAATGGCGGCAGACGCCGCAGGCGCAGGCCGATCAGCACGTACGACAGCGCAAGCAGCTTGATCACCGGCGCCAGCACGGTAAAGGCCAGCACGGGAACGGCGAGTTCCCACCAACCGAACGCCTGCAGTTCCAGTGGCCCGCTGACCAGCGAGGTGGCTTCCTGACGTCCCTTCAGGTCCAGCGTCAGGAACGACATGGAACCCGCCAGGCTGAACAGCAGCAGCCCGGTCACCGCCAGCGCCAGGGTCCGGCCTTGTGGGTCCTCCCGATGGCGGTGCAGCACCGTGCCGCAACGGGGGCACAGCACGACACCACGGCGCTGCACCGGCGGTGCCTGCTGGAAAAGGCCGCAGCCGGGGCACTCGTGGATCCGATTGGCCTCTGCTTTCATGGCATCGCGTCGCGCGCCTGGCTCATGCGGAAAGACTATGCCATCGGCGACAGGAATGGGATGCGGCGGACGCGCTCTCTGTGCGTTCGCTGGCTACTTGTTCATGTCGATGACAACGGCGTCACCGCCGAGGCTTAGCATCAGTCCGGTCCGCTTCGCCTTCAGGTGCAGGATGACCCCGGCCTCGTTCTGCAGCCACAGGTCGCCCTTGCTCGCCTCGCCCAGCGCGAACCCATAGCGGCCCTGCGCGTAAGCGCCGGGGAACTGATACACATCCTCCAGCTTGTAGACCTCGCCATAAGCCTCGATCGTCGAGAAGCCGATGCCCCCGACGCCGAGCCCACCGACCGAGAACGGATAGGACCGTCCACGATACCACAACGTCCCCGAACCGGCGCTGCCGCTGCCGATATAGGCGGCCTGCACCTGGGTCATTTCCACCTGGCCGGAAGGCGACAGCCCCTGGATCGCGGCCGGTCCAACGGCCACGCCGCCAACTTCCATGTCGTCGCCAGCGCAGCCCGTCAGCATGAGGAGAAGTGCGAGCAGAGGCACGGTCAGCCAGCCGAGCATTCCCGCGCGAGCCCGTGAGTCCGATACCATCGCGCGGGCCTTCGTCGGGTGAAGTGGGTGCATGGTATCTGTCCCTGGATGCAGGTGAAATTCACGTCGGCGGAGAGTTCGCAATCAGCGGTCCAACCTAAAGCAACGCGCGGACAGGTTACCGCCGGGGCATCTTGGCGGATGCGGTCGTGCAGGTCAACGCCGATAGGATCGGCAGTGTGCCAGAACAGGCGGAAATCATTGCATAATTTGTAACTGCCCAGGTGGCTAGATCGGAGAGCACACGTCTGAACTCCAGTCACTAAGTTCGATCTCGTATGCCGTCTTC
>CAINEA010000415.1 GCA_903847525.1 uncultured Acetobacteraceae bacterium
CGTCCGAGTCCGCCCATCTGCGGGCGCGATCCGGTGAGACCCGCACCAACACAAGCCCGGATTCGAAAGACGACTGAAGCTCGTCTGCTCCTCCAACAGCCTGTACTCTATAACGGAGAATCTGGTCCGGCGCGAACTCAGTGAAATCTTCTACCGCGTCTCCCGCACCCAGCCGGGCGACCTCCGACCTCGTCAGCCACAAACGCAGCGAACTTCCTTTAATGCGCAGTTTCATCGTAGTTTCCCCATATGCAACCTGAATTATGCACGGAAACGGGACGCTGCAGCGGTTGGCGTGAGGGTGCGGTCATCTGCCGTAGGGCTGATCTGAGTCCGCGCTGATCGTGGTTTGAGTAAGTCTCGTTTTTCTTCCGGTTCTCCTTTTTCCCGCTCATTCGATTCTGCCGGTCGTCAGTTTCTGGCGGCTATTTCATTGTCCCGCTTGCGTTTGCGGCCCGGTGCATAAAAGTCTATGCACGGCGGCCTTCAGGAGAACGCCACAGCCACCACAGAGCCGAAAACGGGACCACGCGTCCGAATCCCGCGCAGCCTGTCCATCAGTTGCTGGAATATTCCGCGGTCTTCGTAGTAGCTGCCGTAGCTCACCCCGGTCCGGCCCGAATGAGTCCAGATCTTCGCCGCCACGAACAGGAACCTCAGCCGCGCCGTCGCCAGCGTCGTGTGCTTCAGCGTTTCCGCATTGGTGCCGGCTTCGCGGCTGAACAGCATCAGCCAGCAGTTGAAGTTATAGGCCAACATCGCCAACTGGAAATGAATGCAGTTGACGTCGAACCTTCCGGAAGGATGAGCCGCCAGACCCGCGTCGTTGTTAGCTTCCTTGATCAGATTCTCCGCTCCCGCCCGCTGGTTGTAGAACCACACCACCAAATCGACCGGGCGATCCAGGCTGGTGACGAACACCCGGTACGTATATCCGCCGGTCGCGAACAACTGATACTGCTCCACTGCGCCTGTTTCCACTTCTTCCAGTTCCTTCTCATAGCGAAGAGCCACGAAGCGGAATTCCCGCCCCCATCCCTCCGGCTTGTAGCGGAACTCGCACTGCGCGTCCGCATCGGTCTTCGGCGACGGCTTCCAGTCCGCCCGCCGCAACTCTTCCAGCAGCCGCGAAGTTTTACGCGACACCACAACGAACTGACAGCCCGC
Organism: uncultured Acetobacteraceae bacterium; assembly: GCA_903847525.1. Taxonomy (GTDB): domain Bacteria; phylum Pseudomonadota; class Alphaproteobacteria; order Acetobacterales; family Acetobacteraceae; genus PALSA-911. The sequence goes on from CAINEA010000415.1 coordinate 1,168, forward strand.
TTTTTGATAGGCTTCCACCGCTTCCCAACAGTAAAAACCGGAATCGGCGCGAGCGAAGATCTGCTCCACCCCCGGCGGCAGCGACTGAAAGGCACTTTGCAGATGGCGGGCGATCTGTTTGCCGGTCGGCCGATCGCCATTGCGCAACTCGCCCGCTACGTATTCCCGCGTCTCATTTATGAATGTCAGGATCGGCTGGTAGCTTTTCTTGCCTTTGTTCTTCGGGTTGTAGCTCTTGCGTGCTCCCATCTGCTTGCCGTAAAGCGTATGCACTGTTGTATCCGTGTCCAGGGTTACGCTTTTCAGCTTCACATTGGCCGCTTCCCATACGCGGCGACGCATCTGGTTCTGCACTGAGAGGAGTTGTGGCGCCACACTGCCGTGCAATGCCGCCAGAAAACGCCACAGCGTGCTCTGGGGCGGCAACTGCACGATCTTCAGTACGCCCGTCAGGATCGGATCTCGCGCAATGAACCGCAGTTGGTTCAGACGGCTGAACCCGATGTACAGGCCCAGCACCATGGCCAGCAGGAACTGATAGCTGTTCATCACTTTAGTCAGCCGAGTCACCTTCACCGTTGCCTCCACCAGTGCCTGGAAGCCCAGCTTCTCCAGCATCGTGGCCAGCGGCAACAGGCCTCCGTACGGAGTCAGCTTCTTGCCATTGAAGTCAAAGGGTGTGGAAGCCCCGATTTTATTGGGTTCCGGATATGTGCCTCCGGAGCCTTGTTTTACCGGCTCTTTTCCGTTATGCTGAGTTCTGTTCGTAACCATTTGGGTGACCCCTCCAGGGGGTTGGACTCGCGGAGTTCGTCGCTCCGCAGAGTCTTGTTTCACCCAATGATAACGGGGTCCCCAAATGGTTGGGTTTCAGGTCAGCTTCGGCACAAGGCCTCCTGCCGTGCATAGATCAGGTTACAGGAGACGCTGTTTCCGGTTCTGGAGTCCGTGACAGGCCCTCTGGATGGACAGATGAGGCTACTGTCTGCAGTGGCGGCAATGACTCCGTTGGGGCGACTGTTGTCGGCGCGGCGCGCGGCCACGGGGCGACCAGC
>CAINEA010000416.1 GCA_903847525.1 uncultured Acetobacteraceae bacterium
CTGACCAGGCATGACGATACGATGAGCCAGCCATGAAAACGCCCACCGGCGCTTCGCGTGAGGCAAAAGAACGGGATGCGCGGATCGCGGAAGCGCGGAAGGCTCGGGCGGAACGGCGCTTCGACGACGCGATCCGGATCGGGAAGGACCTGATGGCCGAGAATCCGGACGACCCGCAAGCCCTGCAGCAGCTCAGTCTTTCCCTTGCATCCATTCCGGATCGCATTCCGGAAGCGATCGGGTATCTGGAGGCGGGGGTCGGCAAGCATGCGAACTCCGCCGCCCTGCGGTCTCTGCTCGGCGGTCTCTATCGGCTGGAGAACCGCTTTGAGGAGGCGTTGGAACATCCCTGATCCTGCACGCAGCTTCTCAACCCCGTTTGCGCGCCAAGACCATGACGTCGGTCTCTTGGTGCAGGACGCCGCCCAGCAGTTCTGTCGTGGCGAAGGGCGACGCGTCGCGCACTGTTTGAGCACGAATGGCGATCTGATCGATCCCGGCGGGCTGCATGACCTCGAACGAGGAGCCGTAGACGACGCCAGAGATATTGGCCCAGACGAGGGCGCTCATGCACATCGAGCAAGGTTCGGCGGTGGTGTAGAGAACGGCGTCGCCCCAGCCCTTGTTGCCGTGCCTGCGCAAGTAGTCGTTGATGCAAGCGACTTCGCCGTGCAGCATCGGGTTGTCCGAGGCCCGATTGACACCTTTGGCCAGCAGAACGGGATTGGCGGCGCTGCGTTGCATGATCACTGCACCGAACGGGTAGGCAGGATTCCGCCGTGCCTCGGCCATCGCCAGACGCATCGCCGCCTCGTGCCGCCCAGGCGGCATCTCGGCAAGCGACTGCCGGGAGGGCCTAGCCTGTGCGCGCCGCCCGGCGGAGACAGTAAACATGAAGCCGGCAGCCAGCAGCAGGGTTCGACGGTCCATCATGATCGTTGCTCGTTCAGGAATTCGATCGCGGAGTACGTCCATACTCCAACCTTTCCCAGATGGTCGCCGGATGAGACGGTCTGCCGATGCGATGCTGATCCTGCGGACAGCGGCAATTCCAGCCTTGGTCAGCCATCCGTCTCGGCAGCGAGGTTGTCCGTAGGATTCATCCAGGGTGGTGTCCGATCTGACAGTGTCCGCTTGTTCGTTGCCAGATGCCGCTCGCGCCGGGCAAGCGCAGAATGCGGCGCGGCCCCTCCTGCCGCATCCTGTCCGATTAGGGCCAAGACCCTCGGCCCGTTAGTGCCCGAAAATTCAAAATAGACCCTAATCGGACGGGAAAACCCTATCGGACGGTATGGTCTGGGACGTCCTTATCCCATGTTTAGCACTCGCCAAAATAAACTCCGTATTATCAATCACTTGCGCCCCTTCTGCGTAACAGGGGCAAAACCCCGGGCACGGGGTCGATTTTGCTTTCGCGACGCGGCGCGTTCTGAATCAATGCGCGCATGGTTCCTGCCCCGGATTTGCTCTCACTTTCATCGACCGAGTTGCGCGATCTTGTGATTGCGCTTCTGGGCGAGGTTGCGCAACTCAAGTCGCTGGTTGCGGCGCAGCGCGATGAGATAGCGCGGTTGAA
>CAINEA010000417.1 GCA_903847525.1 uncultured Acetobacteraceae bacterium
CCGCTCTATCGAAACCCTAGCCGGCGGAAACGCCTCTTGGCCTGCCGCTTGGCGCGCGTGGTCCCGCGGGCTAAGTCCGCACCACCACGTGCATCGATGACCGGGCGGCGAAAATCCGGCGGAATGGGAGAAATGAGCCATGAAACGACGTACCCTGATCGCGGCCGGCGCGACGCTGCTGGCTGCCCCCCGCCTGGCCTTCAGCCAGGCCAGCCGCGTGCTGCGCGTCGTGCCACAGGCGGATCTGGCGATCCTGGACCCGAGCGTGACCACCGCCACCGTCACCCGCAACCACGCCTTTATGGTGTTCGACACCCTGTATGGCCTCACCGCCGATGGCCGCCCGGTGCCGGAAATGGTCGCCGGCCATCAGGTCAGCGATGACGGGCTGACCTGGAACCTGACCCTGCGCGACGGCCTGCTGTTCCACGACGGTGAGAAGGTCCTGGCCAGCGATTGCGTCGTCAGCCTGCGCCGCTGGGCCCGGCGGGACGGCTTTGCCAAAACCCTGATGGCCGCCACCGACGAGCTTTCGGCGCCGGACGACCGCACGATCCGCTTCCGCCTGCGCCGGCCCTTCCCGCTGCTGCCGCTGGCGCTGGCCAAGACCGTGCCGATCGCGCCGTTCATGATGCCCGAGCGCATCATCCCCGCCGATGCCGCGACCCCGATCAAGGACGTGATCGGCAGCGGCCCGTTCCGCTTCCTGGCCGCCGAGCGCGTGCCGGGCGCCCGTGTGGTCTATGAACGTAACGCCGCCTATGTGCCGCGCCCCGATGGCTCGCCCGGCCTGTCCTGCGGTCCCAAGATCGTCAATTTCGACCGGGTCGAGTGGCAGATCATCCCCGACGCGGCCACCGCGCTCGCCGCCATCCAGCGCGGCGAGATCGATTGGTGGGAACGCCCGCTGCCCGACCTGCTGCCGGTCGCGCGCAAGGATCCAGGGCTGAAGGTGGAAATCACCAACCGATCCGGCACCATCGCATTTCTGCAGTTCAACCATTTGCACCCGCCGTTCAACAATTTGGAGATCCGCCGCCTCGTGCTCTCCGCGATCGACCAGGCCGAATTCACCCAGGCGATCGGCGGCTCGGACCCGTCCTTGCATGGCGGCAAGGTCGGCATCTTCCTGCCCGGTGGCCCGATGTCCAGCGAGGCCGGGATCGAGGCACTCGCCGCGCGCAAGGATTTCGACGCCCTCAAGCGCGAACTCGCCGCCGCCGGCTACAAGGGCGAGAAGGTCGTGATGCTGGTGGGGACCGACAGCGTGGTGAACAACGCCGCCAGCGAGGTGGCGGCCGACCTGCTGCGCAAGATGGGCTTCAACGTCGATTATGTCGCGATGGACTGGGGCTCGGTCGTGCAGCGCCGTTCCAACCAGAAACCGCCAGACCAGGGCGGCTGGAACCTGTTCGCGGTCAGCGCCGACGGCGATTTCTTCGCGGACCAGACCGTCTCCCCACCCATCCGCGCCAACGGCAAGGATGCCTGGTACGGCTGGCCCGAAAGCCCGCAGCTCGAGGCGCTGTACAAGGATTGGTATCTCGCCAAGGACGAGGCAGCGCGCCAGGCGATCGCGCGTGAGATGCAAGTGCAGACCTGGAAGGATGTGCCGTATATCAACGTGGCGCAGGTGTTCCTGCCTACGGTGTACCGGAAGGATATCTCCGGGGTGCTGCCGGGGTTTATCAAGTTTTGGAATGTGAGGAAGGGATAGGCCAGGGCTCTGCCCTGGACCCGCTGGGCGCAGCGCGCCCAGACCCGCATCCCGTAGGGCCAGGGGGAATGCCCCCTGGCCTGGAGTCAAACTAGTGGATTTCGCCGGAGGTCTTTAGCGCCGCGCGCAGCTTGGCGGGGGTGAAGCCGGGATCGCGGCAGATGTCCAGGATCACCTTTTCGCGCCTGGTCAGCAGGTCGATCGCCGCCGGCAGCTTCTTCACCG
>CAINEA010000418.1 GCA_903847525.1 uncultured Acetobacteraceae bacterium
ACTTGCACGTGCCGCGTGGCCGGCTCGTCGAAGGTGGAGGCGACGACCTCGCCCTTCACGCTGCGCGACATGTCCGTGACTTCCTCGGGCCGCTCATCGATCAGCAGCACGATGAGGAACACTTCGGGGTGGTTGGCGGCGATGGCGGTGGCGATGTTCTGCAGCATCACCGTCTTGCCGGTGCGCGGCGGCGCCACGATCAGGGCGCGCTGGCCCATGCCGATCGGCGCGATCAGGTCGATCACGCGGGGCGTGTTGTCCTTGGCCGGACCCTTGGCGACGGATTGGAAGTTTTCCATCTCCATCTTCAGACGGCGATCGGGATACAAAGGCGTCAGGTTATCGAAGTTGATGCGGTGCTTGACCGCGTCAGGCGGCTCGAAATTGATCGTGTTGAGCTTCAGCAGGGCGAAATAGCGCTCGCCGTCCTTCGGCGCGCGGATCTGTCCCTCGACCGAATCGCCCGTGCGCAGCGCGTAGCGGCGCACCTGGGTGGGGCTGACATAGATGTCGTCCGGGCCGGGCAGGTAGTTGGCCTCCGGGCTGCGCAGGAAGCCGAACCCGTCGGGTAGGATTTCCAGCGTGCCTTCACCGTGAATAGCCTGGTCGTTCTCGGCCAGGTTCTTCAGGATCGCGAACATCATGTCCTGCTTGCGCAGACTGGAAGCGTTCTCGATCTGCAGCGATTCGGCGAAGCTGAGCAGGTCGGCGGGGGATTTTGCCTTGAGTTCGGCGAGATGCATCTGGGCGCCTTAAGGGAGTGGTCTGGAAGGATGGGTCTGGATGGGGATTTGGGCGGGTGGAGGATGTGCCGGTCAACGACTGCATGCCACCAAGGATGTGGCGGGCCGTTACGATAGGGAGCGGTGCTGGACCGTACCGGACGAAGTGCTGCGAGAAGGAGGGTTTCGTGGCGGAGCAGAGCCAACCACAAAAGGATGTAGGAGAGGTTAGCGACCGGACATCGGCTCGTCAACCCGATGCCGCGCAATTCAAAAGGGTCGGGCGATCACCATGAACACGATGACGATCATCAGAACGGTCGGCACTTCGTTCAGGATCCGGAAATAGCGTTGTGGCTTCGTGTTGCGGTCTGCCAGGAAATCCCGCCTTCGAACCGACAAAACTCCGTGCACGCCCGACATCAGGATGAGGCATAGAAGCTTCAAGTGCCACCAGCCCGCGCTCCAGTCGACGATACCAGGGGTGGCAACCAGCAAAAGGCCGAAGCACCAGGTCGCGATCATCGCCGGGTTGATGATCAGCTTGAACAACCGGCGCTCCATCACCTTGAACCGCTCGCTTTCCGCGGTGCCGCGTTTGACATCGCAATGATAGACGAACAGGCGGGGTAGATAGAGCATGCCGGCCATCCACGCGATCATGGATATGACATGCAGTGACTTGGTCCAGGGATAGAGCTGTAGCAGCCAGGTCACAGCACGGCTCCGAATAAGTCGGGCAGGTCGTACAGGGATCGTACGGATGGCACGGATAATTCCGCGAGGACCGGATTGTCACCGTGCGGGGCAAAGGCCAGACAGGTCATTCCCGCGGCATGGGCCGCATGGATGCCGGTAGCTGAATCCTCCACCACCACGCAGGCCTCGGGCGGTATGCGGGATGCCGCGGCGGCAGCCAGGAACAGATCCGGCGACGGTTTGCCGCGTCCGCCGCGCACAATCACCTCATTGGCGCTGTGGAAACGGCCTTCGACAAGCCCGGTCAGCCCGGTCCGGGTAAACTTGGCCGCGGGTTCCTCGGGACCCGAGTTGGACGCGATGCGCCAGTCCAGGCCCAGCGCGGACGTTGCCCGCAGGACTGCTTCCGCACCATCCATCAGCACTGCTTCCTGGCCGAGCGCCTGCACAAGCCGGTCCGCCAGATAGGGAACCCAATCCGGCGCAATCGGCCGGCCCAACCGAGCCTCAATAATCGGCCGCATATCCGAAAGACTCATGCCCAGGAACTTCCGGTGGCACTCCTCGGCCGTCATGACCCAGCCCAGCGTGGTTATTTCCTCGGCGCAAACCCGATTGGCGACCGGTTCGCTGTCCACCAGCACGCCGTCACAATCATAGATGATCATCCGCAATGGCGCGCGCCTTGCCTGAAGTGCGAGAAGCGCAGCCGCGGTCATGCCGCCGCCCGGACATGCGGACAGTCCGTGAACGAAGCCGGGCAGCGCCGGCCGCCGGCGTGGCTGCACAGCCCCGGACCCCGGTCACAGGCGTGGCGAACGATATTGGCAAGAGCTGCGATGAAGCGGGAATCGCTGTTTTGCGCAGGCACCCGCAAATACCCCGGCACGCCCGCTTTCTCGGCAACCTCCCGATATTCGATGTCCAGTTCGACCAGGGTTTCAGAATGATCGGACACGAAGGCGATCGGTACCACCAGTACGGCGACCTTCTCGCGCGCCGCGCGCTCGATTTCCTCTTCGATCGAAGGACTGATCCATTTCTGCGGCGTCGCGCGGGACTGGTAGCAAATCGCGTGGTCAATGCCGGATGAATCCCACGCACCCAGCACGGCGGCGACCGTCTGCTCGATCTGATGCTGGTACGGATCCCCG
>CAINEA010000419.1 GCA_903847525.1 uncultured Acetobacteraceae bacterium
TCACGGTTATAACGGGCCCGGTTCTCGGCGGTCCACATCGACGGTCTCTCCTGAAGAGCGACCTTCCTTGAATCACATCTGATTCACCGGATTCAATAACTTTTCGGACGGACACTCAGGCTTTCGCGCGTCTCAGGCTTTCGCGCGCGCGGGGGCCTTGCGCCGCGGGGCCGGCTTCGACTTGGCTGGCGCGCCCGGCTTGCGCTTCCCACCGGCTCGGCTGCGCTTGCGGCCCGTCCGCCGGGCACGCACCCGCCGCGCCAGCACCACGACAATCCAGATCCCCGCCAAAGCCCCGAATCCAGTAGCGATCCAGACCGGTCGAACTCCACAGCCGCCTGTGCCGCAGATATAGGCGATCTCCGCCAGCGCGGCCGGATCGATCGCCAGACCTAAGGCGAACACCAGCGCAGCGGCCAGGCCGATCAGCAGGGTTCGGGCAGAGACGATGGGGTTTCTCCAGGAACGGCGCGAGTCTAGCCTTTGGCGCCCTCATCATAGCCCCGGGCCGCCATCAGAAGCACGTCATGCCGGGTCGCATGACCATAAACCGCGATCGTCTTCGCCAAACTCTCGATCACGGTCAGCAGCAGGGCAGGGTCCTTGTCGACAACGCCCTGCACGGCATTATCCAGCCGCGCCAGGGTTTCCCGGTCCAGCGAACGGGTCAGATCCTTGGTGGTCATAACGATTACCTCTGTCTGTCGGGCATCCCCCGCGACCGGCGCAAGCGCCGGACATCGAGAGCAAGATCGCCCCTATGTGGTTGTGCACCCGGCAAACCACCAGTCTTGGGGCGTTCCTTGAAGGGCTGTGGAGTCTTCTATACAAGAAAATCACATGTCGACCGTGCGCCAACCAGGGAACGAAATGCCCGCGCGAGGAAACATCGCCGCGATGCCCGCCGCAAGACCCATCCCCGCTACCCGCTGATGGCCCCGCTGCACGGCCTTGCCGAATTGCGCGGGGTGATGATCGCTGTGTCGGCCCTGAAGGGCGTGCCGGTATAGTTCCAATGCAAATCCGCCTCTCCCAGCGCACGCTCGATCAGGTGCCGGCCGACATTCGCCGTCCTGGCTACGACCGCACCCGGTTGCGCACCGGCATCGTGCATCTTGGCCTCGGCGCCTTCCACCGGGCTCATCAGGCAGTCTACACCCAGCCCTTGCTGGCCGAAGATCCAAGCTGGGGCATTTTAGGCGTCAGCCTACGCCGTCCCGACACGCGCGACGCCTTGGCACCGCAGGACGGGCTCTACACGCTCGCCCAACGCGACGGCAGCGGCGAGACGCTGGAAATCATCGGCGCCCTGACCGGCATCTGCGTTGCCCCGGAAGATCAGCCGGCGCTGGTCGCCCGCATGGCCCATCCCGATGTCCGTGTGGTCACGCTCACCATAACGGAAAAGGCCTATTGCCGGAATCCCGCGACCGGCCAGCTGGACGAAACCGACCCGGCCGTCCTCGCGGACCTCGCCAACCCGGATCGTCCCGGCACCGCCATCGGCTTCCTCGCGGCCGCCCTGCGCGCGCGCCGCGCCACCGGCACGCCACCGTTCACCGTGCTGTCCTGCGACAATTTGCCGTCCAACGGGAGCGCGACCCATCGCTTGCTGACGCGGTTCTGCACTCTCCTCGATCCGGAATTCGGCAACTGGGTGGCAACGGAACTCGCCTGCCCCGACAGCATGGTCGATCGCATCGTCCCGGCGACGACCGGCGCGGACCGCGCCCGGATCGCCGCCACGCTGGGCCTGGCCGATGCCTGGCCGGTGATCGCCGAGCCGTTCACCCAATGGGTGATCGAGGACCGATTCCCGATGGGCCGCCCCGCCTGGGAACGCACCGGCGCGACGATGGTTTCCGACGTACGCCCGTACGAGGACATGAAGCTCCGCCTGCTCAACGCCAGCCACTCCACCATCGCCTATCTCGGCCAGCTCGCGGGCTGGGAAACCGTCGCGGACGCCATGGCCGATCCGGCCCTGCGCGCGCATGTCTCGGCGCTGATGCAGGAAACGGCGACGACCCTGCACATGCCCCCCGGTACGGATCTCGATGACTACCGCGACGCCCTGCTGGAACGGTTTGCCAATCCTGCCTTGCGCCATCTCACGGCGCAGATCGCCATGGACGGCTCGCAAAAGCTGCCCCAGCGCCTGCTTGCCTCCGCCACGGACCGGCTCGCCGCGGGGCAGGGCGTGGAGCGCATCGCCCTTGGCGTTGCCGCCTGGCTGCGGTTCCTCCAGGGAAGCAGCGATGCCGGCGACAGGCTGGAACTGAACGACCCGCTTGCGGCGCGTCTGCGTTCGGCCGCGCCTGCCACGGCCTCCCCCCGGCAGGTCCTCGACGGCGTGTTCGCGCTCAACGAGGTCATTCCCGACGATCTGGCCGCCTCGGGCAGGTTCCGCGGCGCGGTCCTGGCCGCGCTGGAAAGCCTGACGACAATGGGTGCGAAAGCCACGCTCCTGCGTTGGCAGAGCCCGTGACGCCGCCACGGCTCCATCGAACAACCGCCATCAAGACCAACAAAACCAACAGAGGAAACGACATGTTCCAAGACACCAAGACCGCCCTGGCCCGCGCCGCCCTGGTCGCCGCCACGCTGATCTCCGCAACCACGCTGGCCGTCGCCCAGCCCGTCCCCGCGCCGGGCACCAGCCCACGTATCGACGCCATCCACAAGGCCGGCGTGTTGCGCGTCGCCGTGCTGGCCAATCCGCCCTGGCTGATCCAGGACACCACCAGCTCCGGCGGCGAACCCTGGTCCGGCCCGGCCTGGATGCTGACCAAGGAATACGCCCGCCTGCTCGGCGTGAAGATCGAGCCGGTTCTGGTATCGCACGAAACGAAGGTGCCGGTACTGGCCTCCAACCAGGTGGACCTGTCCATCACCGCTTTGGCGCAAACCCCCGAACGCATGCCGGTGGTCGATTTCGTGCTCTATTCCAACACCAGCGTCTGCCTGTTCGGCCGCGCGGATAACCCCAAATTCGCCGCCGCGAAATCGGTCGACGACCTTAATAGCCCCGATGTGACGATCGCCTATTTCATCGGCTCGGCAGAGGAAGGCTGGGTCAAGTCGCGCTTCCCCAAGGCGCAACTGCACGGCGTCAGCAATTCCGGTGCCACCGCCCCGGTGGAAGACATCATGGCCAAGCGGGCCGACGCCGCCCCCATCAACCGCGTGCCCTGGGTCGGCATGAACAAGAAGGTGAAGGGCCTGGCCGTTCTGCCGAAGGACAACAACTGCCAGGGCAGCACGGAAAAGGCCCAGCCGGTCGGCCTGGCCATCGACAAGAACCAGCCGCTCTTCCTGGAATGGCTGCGCGCGGTGGCCGCCACGATGCAGCCGAAGCTGGATGCGGAAGAACAACGGGTGATCGGCGCCACCCAATAAGCTCCACATAAGCGATACGGCCCCGCCGGGATGGAATTCGATTTCTCGCCACTGCTCGAAAGCTGGCAATTCCTGCTCGGCGGACTCGGCGTCACCCTGCTGCTGGCGTTGATGACGGTGGTCTTCAGCCTCGGGCTCGGCACCATCATCGGGCTGGCCCGCTGCTACGGGCCGGCCTGGCTGCGCTGGCCGCTGGTGTTCTACATCGACTCCATGCGCTCCATCCCGGTGCTGGTGGTGCTGGTCTGGACCTATTTCGCCCTGCCGATCCTGACCGGCCTCACCTTCCCGCCGTTCTGGGCGGCCCTGGTCGCCCTTACCGCGCATATCGCCGCCTATGTCGCCGAAATCGTCCGCGCCGGCGTGCAATCGATCCGCCCCGGTCAGGTCCGCGCCGCCCTCGCACTCGGCATGTCCTGGCGCCAGACCATCACCGAAATCGTGCTGCCGCAGGCGATCGTGCGCATGCTGCCGGCCTTCGCCTCCATCCTGTCCATCACCATCAAGGACACCGCCATCGCCGCGGTGATCGCCGTTCCGGAATATATGAAACGATCCGAGACGGTGGCCGGACAGAGCTACCACCCGATCGAGGTCTTCACCGTGGCCATGGCGGTCTATTTCCTGGTGCTGTTTCCGGTCACCCGCCTGGTGGACGCCGTCTATGCCCGCGTCGCGCATCTGGGCCGATCATGAATTTGGCCCCATGAACCTGGACTGGAGCGTTGTCTGGCAGCATCGCGCGGCATTGGCCGAAGGCGCGAAACTGACGGTGCTGCTCACGTTGCTGACAATGGCGGTCGCCATTCCCGGCGGCATCGTCCTGGCACTGATGCGGCTGTCGAAATCTCGCCTGCTGTCGGGCGCCAGCGCCGCCTTTGTCGAGCTGTTCCGCAACCTGCCGCTGATCCTGCTGGTCTACTGGGCCTATTACGTGATGCCCGTGCTGTCCGGCATCCAGTTCTCCGCCTTCACCACCGGCCTGATCGCGCTGTCGCTGAATGTCTCGGCCTACAACTCCGAAACCTTCCGCGCCGGCATCGCCTCCATCCGCCAAGGCCAGACCGAGGCGGCGCTGTCGCTCGGCATGAGCCAGTGGCAGGCCATGCGCCAGATCGTCTTTCCCCAGGCCGCCAGCCGCATCCTGCCGGTATTGGCCAGCACCTGGGTCTCCCTGTTCAAGGACACCTCCCTGGTCTCCGTCATCGCCGTCGGCGACCTCGCCTACAACGCCATGCAGGTGCGCGCGCAGACATTCCGCGTGCTGGAAATGCTCACCGCCATGGCCGTCATCTACTGGGCGATGGGCTACCCGCAGGCCAAGCTCGTCGACTGGCTGCACAGGAAATACGGGATCAGCGAATGACACTTTCGGGGCGCACCGGCGGGGACACCGCGCCGGTCCTGACCTACCGCAACGTGCGCAAGCTGTTCGGCCAGTTCGTCGCGCTGAACGACGTCTCCATGCAGGTCAACCGTGGCGAGGTCGTCTGCCTGATCGGCCCGTCCGGTTCCGGAAAATCCACCCTGCTGCGCTGCACGAACGCCTTGGCCCGCATCGACGGCGGCGAGGTGCTGTTCGATGGCGAGCCCCTGCCCAGGGACGAACAGCATATGCGCAAGATCCGCCAGCGCATGGGCATGGTGTTCCAGAA
>CAINEA010000420.1 GCA_903847525.1 uncultured Acetobacteraceae bacterium
GAACCTGCTGTCGCCGGTCTGGCCCCAGCATTCCGGGCTGTTCGGCCCGTCCCTGCCGATCCTCGACGCGACCGGGGGCCAGGCGGAGGGGTTCAACTATTTGGGCGCGGGGAGCCTGCTGCTGATCCTTGTTGCGGCCCTGGTGTCGCTCTGGCACGTCGCGTCCGGCGGCCAGGGATCGGCCTGGCGGACCTGGCGCGGACTTGTCGTCGTACTCATTGGTTTCTCGCTGCTCGCTCTCAGCACCCGCATCTTCGCCGGCAAGTATCTGATCCTCGATCTCGGCACAAAGCCGTGGGACCAGGTCTTCGGCATCGTCCGATCCTCCGGCAGGGCATTCTGGCCGGTGGGTTACGCACTCGTGCTCGGCTCCATCGCCTGCCTCGCGGCACGACTGCCGGCCTGGGCTTTACGGCCGTTACTGGTGATCGCGATCGTACTGCAGATCATCGACACCACGCCGTTTCGCAATGACGCGCGGGCGCAGTTCGCCAGCTCGGGAAAACCGCCGCCCTTCAACCTGCCTGCGGGCGCAACGATGCTGACGACCGTGCCGGTATGCGCCGCCACCGAACCCGCGCAGCGCGCCGCGACCGCTTTGCGGCTGGCGGCCGCGTGGCGGGGACTGCGCCTCGCCGACGTGCATGTCGGCCGGTCCCCCGGCTGGTTCAACTGCGAAACATCCCTGTCGGACGGCACCGAACTGCCATTGCGAGACGGCGAGGTGCGGGTCTTTGTAGAGCCGAACGAGCGCGCGCCGTTCCGCGCGGCTGCCATCGGGGAAGCCAAAGCCTGTGGCGAACTGGGCTCGCTGGTCGTTTGCACGAGCGTTCCGGGCATGCCCTCACTGCCCGCGCCACCGCCCGGGACCGCGTTGGCCTCGGTAGAACTGCCGTCCGGCGAGATCAGGGGCGATTTGTTGAAGCCCTTGCTGTCATTCGGCTGGCAGCCGGACGCGGCGGGCGCCCACTGGTCCGAAGGACCTCGCGCGAGCCTGCTGTTCCGGCTCGCCCCGCCGGCGGCAGGTCGTCCGGTCACGGTCGATCTGACATTGGAGGGGATCGCCGGCAGTGAGGGAGGCACCCGCCTCGTTGTCATTCTGGTGGGGGATATTCCGATCCAGGAAATCGCCCTGCCGGATTTTCGTGTGACCCACGTGACATTCGACGTAGCTGCCGAACGGATGCGCCAAGGGATCCTGCGCATTGCCTTCGACATGAAGCGACCCCTCGATCCGGCCAAACGCGGTTTGAAAACCCCGGTGACCCGCGCCGGGGTGAAACTGCTGGCCGTCGACGTCCGACCCGCCGGCCCATAGCGGCCGGCCTTCGGCGTCTCTCCTTCCGCCGCTACCCGCCACGTGCTACCCGCGCCGCAATGAAACGCCTTCTGCGCCATCCAATCTTCCAGACGAGCCTGGCCAATATTCTTGGCCGGTACCTGTGGTTCGCGCTGCGCACCACGCGCTGGACGCTGGATGGGGAGGCCCATGCGGCACCCTATCTCGCTGGGCAGCCGGTGATCGCGGCGTTCTGGCATGAGCGGCTGCCGCTGATGCCGCAGCTTTGCGACATGGCCCGTGCTCGCCGCCCCGATGGGAGCCTGCGCATGCATGTGCTGGTCAGCCAAAGCCGCGACGGGCGGTTCATCGGAGCAGTGCTGCGCCGCTTTCGCCTGCAAGTCGTGCTGGGCTCCTCCTCCAAGGGCGGCGCGGCCGGTATGCGTGCCTTGCTCTCGCTGTTGGCGGATGGTGGTCAGATCGCGGTCACGCCGGACGGTCCGCGCGGACCGCGGCGCGTTGCCGCCGCGGGAGTGGCCCAGATGGCCGCAGCGTCCGGCATCGCCGTGCTGCCCTGCTCGGCGCAGATCTCCCGCCGCCGGGTCATGCGCAGCTGGGACCGGATGGTCATTCCGCTGCCATTCGCGCGCGGCGTCGTTGTTTGTGGCGCGCCGATCCTGGTACCGCCCGAGGGCTGGCAGGACGCGCTGCCGCAAATCCAGGCCGCGCTGAACGCGGCAGCCGACCGCGCCGATCTTCTGTGCCCGGCATGAGCCGCCATCCTTTTCAGTGCGTGTGGTCCGGCGTTACCGCCGCCGCCGCGCCGTTGCTGCGGCGGATGGTCGGCCGCCGCCTTGCGCGCGGCAAGGAAATGCCCGGCCGCACCGGCGAACGCTTCGGTATCGACCCCACCTCACGCCCGGCCGGCCGGCTGATCTGGCTGCACGCCGCGAGTGTCGGGGAGACGGTGTCCATCCTGCCGGTGATCTCCGCGCTGCCGACCGACATCCATGTGCTGCTGACCACCGGCACGGTCACATCGGCGGAGCTCTTGGCAAAGCGCCTGCCGGAACTGGGCCTGAGCGCGCGCGTGACCCATCGCTTCGTGCCGCTGGACGTGCCAGCCTGGGTCGCTCGCTTCCTGGACCACTGGCAGCCAGATGTGGCCGGCTTTGTGGAAAGCGAGCTTTGGCCCAGTTTGCTGGCCGGCTGCCGCGCGCGGAATATCCCTATGATGCTGCTCAATGCCCGCATGTCGAGGCGCAGTTTCGCCAACTGGTCGCGCCTTCCCGGCTTTGCCCGCTATGTCCTGTCGGGATTTGACCTGATCCAGGCACAGACCGAGACCTATGCCGAACGATTGCGGCGCCTGGGCGGGGTGAACGTCACCGCGCCTGGCGACCTGAAATTCGCTGCCCCCGACCTGCCGGCCGACGCCACCGAGCTTGCCCGGCTACGTTCGTTGATCAGTGACAGGCCGGTCTGGCTGGCTGCCAGCACCCATCCGGGCGAGGACGAGATCATATTCGCCGCGCACCGCCGCCTGTCGGTGGCGCATCCGCATCTGTTGACCATTCTGGTGCCACGCCATCCCGAACGCGGCGAACGCATTGCCCGGCTGGGCGGCGATGTTCCGGTCGGCCGACGGTCGGCCGGGGAACCCCCACCGGATGGCGGCGTGTGGATCGCTGACACATTGGGCGAACTCGGCCTGTTCTGCCGCCTGGCACGGATCGTCTTTGTCGGCCGCAGCCTGGTACTCCCCGGCGGCGGGCAAAACCCCCTGGAACCAGCGAGGCTTGGCTGCGCCGTCGCGGTCGGGCCGCACACCGGCAATTTCGATTCCGCAATCGAAATTCTCGGCGCCGCCGGCGCGTTGGCCCAAGTCAGCGATGCCGCTTCCCTAGCGGTGTGGGTGGATGGCCTGCTGCGCGATCCCGGACGCCTCGCCGCGACAGGGGCAGCCGGTGCGGCCGCATCTGGACGCTACGCGGACCTGCCCGCGCGTACCGCGGCCGCGCTCGTCGGCCTCCGAGCCGTTTGATGCCACGCGCCCCCGGCTTCTGGCGACATAGCGGCGGCGTGTTGCTGCCCGCTCTGCTATCTCCCCTTGCCGCGATCGCCGCCGCCAGCACCGCGCGACGGGTGGCGCAGCCAGGCTGGCGAGCGCCGGTGCCGGTGATCTGCTGCGGCAACGTCACGGTTGGCGGCGCGGGTAAAACCACCCTGGCGCTTGACATCGCCGCCCGGCTGGCTGCCCGGGGCATTGCAGCACACATGCTCCTGCGCGGCTATGGCGGCTCGTCCCGCGGCGTTCACCGGGTCGACCCAAAGGATCCGGTCCGTCTTGTCGGCGACGAGGCCCTGCTGCTCGCCGCGGTCGCGCCCACCTGGATCGGCGCCGATCGCGCCGCCAGCGCGCGCGCAGCCCTGGCAGCGGGGGCGCAGGCGCTGGTGATGGATGACGGCCTGCAGAACCCGACCTTGCAAAAGACCCTGTCGCTGCTGACGATCGACGGTGCCTTCGGCTTCGGCAATCGCCGGGTCATGCCGGCGGGACCGCTGCGCGAACCGGTTGCCGCAGGCGCCGCCCGCTGTCAGGTGGCGGTTCTGATCGGCCCGGACCAGACCGGCGTCCTCGACCTGCTGCCGCCGGTATTGCCGGTATTGCGGGCCCGCCTCGTTCCCGGTCCGGAGATCGCCGCGCATGCCGGCCGGCGGGTCCTGGCCTTTGCCGGCATCGCCTCGCCGGAGAAATTCTTCACCGGATTGCAGCAGGCGGGCGTGGTGCTGGCAGGAAGGCTTCCGTTCCCGGACCACCATCCGTTCGCCGAGCCAGAATTGCGCGAGATCATCGCCAAAGCCCGGGCGCTGCAGGTTCGCCCAGTCACCACCCCGAAGGACGCCACCCGAATCCCCTCCGCGTTGCGGGCGGAGTTCGACATCATCGGGGTCACCCTAAAATGGGAAAATCCCGCGGAGATCGAGGCGTTGATCACGGCCCTGCCATGGGCCGCACCCTGAAACCGGGGCCACCTTCGCTCAGAGCGCCCCCTCAGAGGACCCGGGCAACCTCGCGCAACGAAAATTTCTGGATCTTGCCGGTGGAGGTCTTCGGCAAATCCTGGAACACGAACCGGCGCGGCACCTTGTAATGCGCCATCCGATCCCGGCAGAACGCGATAAGTTCCTCCTGGGTCGCGGTCATTCCGGGCCGCAGCTCGATGAACGCGCACGGGGTTTCGCCCCAGCGCTCGTCCGGCTTGGCCACCACGGCGACACCCATGATCGCGGGGTGGCGGTACAGCGCCTCCTCCACCTCGATCGAGCTGATGTTCTCGCCGCCACTGATGATGATGTCCTTCGAGCGATCGCGGATCTTCATGTAGCCGTCGGGATACGTCACCGCGAGGTCGCCGGTGTGGAACCACCCGCCCTCGAAGGCCTTGGCGGTGGCGCTGGGATTGGCGAGGTAGCCCTTCATCGTGATGTTGCCGCGGAACATGATCTCGCCCATCGTCTCCCCATCCCATGGGATCGGCGCGAGGGTTTCCGGGTCCAGCACCGCCATCGCTTCCTGCATCGGCGTGCGCACGCCCTGGCGGGAGTTCAGATCGGCGCGGGTTTCCAGCGGCAGATCGGCCCATTCCTCGTGCTTGGCGCAGACCGAGGCCGGGCCGTAGTTCTCGGTCAGGCCATAGACATGGGTAAGCTCGATGCCGGCCTGTTCCGCGCCCTCGATCAGCGCGGCCGGCGGGGAGGCGCCGGCGACCTGGCCGGCAACGACATGGTCGATCCCGTCCCATAATTCCTTCGGCGCATTGACCAGCAGCGAATAGACGATCGGCGCGCCGCACATATGCGTCACCCTCTCCGCGCGGATGAGGTCGAGCGCGGGCTTCGCGGCCACTTGCCGCAGGCAGACATTGGTGCCGGCGCGTTCGGCCACCGACCACGGGAAGCACCAGCCGTTGCAATGGAACATCGGCAAAGTCCAGAGATAGACCGCGTGCTGCTTCATGCCCCAGTTCACGATGTTGGACACCGCGTTCAGGTAGGCGCCGCGATGGTGATACACCACGCCCTTCGGGTCGCCGGTGGTGCCTGACGTGTAGTTCAGCGCGATCGCGTCCCACTCATCCGCCGGATTCTCCCAGGCGTAGTCCGGGTCGCCTTCCAGCAGGACCCCGCCGGTGTTCATGATCCGGCGCTCGACGATCTCCTCGGGGGCCGTTCCGCTCGCCCGGAGCCCGGTGAAGGAGCGGATGGCTGCGCCGTGGCTGAAGACCACCACGAGGTCGTCGGCGTCCCGGTCCCGGCA
>CAINEA010000421.1 GCA_903847525.1 uncultured Acetobacteraceae bacterium
CGCGCCGCAACGGCGCTGAACGACGATATGGCGAATTTCGGCTTCGCCATCATAGCGATTTTCGCCCTGTGCTGGGGTGTTTCGGCCCTGGTCTATCGTCGGATGGGCTATGATCGGCTGAGCGCGGGAAGCTCCTGACCGCTTAAAGGATCACTTGTTCCAATGTTTCGCTTATTCGCACGACTGGGCTGGCGCCTATCGATCCCCGTGGTTCTCCTCCTGCTGGGGGTGCTGTTCTATGTCGGCGGGCTGGTCGCGGGCTTTGCCGACTACATGCCTTTCAACACCTATTCCGATGGCTGGCGGATGGGCATGCTGTCCAAGGTCAGCCTGCGCGGCAATCCGCTATTCAAATCGGTGGAGGGCGAACTGCTGATGGGCTCCGACAGCAGCGCCACGGTCGTGAAGGAAGGCGATCAGATACTGTTCGCCAACCCCTGGGAGTTTTCCGCAGCCCGGAGCCAACTGCCGGAGCTGCAACAGATCAGCGGCAAGACCGTCGCGATCCACTACCGCCAGCTGAAACTGCAACTCACCCGGATCAACGGGGACACGGATTACCGGGTGACGGAGGTCAAGGCGGTCGATCCGGCTGCTGCTCCGCAAGGCTGCGGCGTAGAAAGCTCCGCGCGCAGCACGCGCTCGGATGGGGAACGGATCGGCTATCTGACAAAGGTCAGCGACCGCGGCAACCTGATCAAGACCTATGAGGTCATTCTGCAGCTCGGCAACGCCGGCAACCAGTTCCTGGCCATGTCGGTCCTGGACAATGACATCTACAAATGTGCGCTGGAATTCCTGAAAAGCGGCATGCGGGTACGGGTGAACTACAAGCAGAGTCTGATCCGCAACCCGGCGGCACGCGATACCACCTATGATATCGTCGGTATCTGGCCAGCGCCGAAGTCACCATGACCCCGTCTTCGGCTTAAGCCGCCGCGGCCCGCAAACGGTCAGCGGCCCGATCGCGGGTCATCATCCGCAGCAGGTCCGCGAGATCCGGGCCATGATCCTCGCCGGTCAAGGCCAGGCGCAGGACATGATCCGGCGTCTCATGCCCGGTTATCCAGGTCGCCAGGGTGTCCCCGGTCCAAGGCTCCGCGGGCAGGGTGGCGAGGGCATCGCGCATCAACGCGGCCTGGCTCGCTCCGGCCTGATTTTCCAGCACCGGCGGCACGATGGTCCCCGCGACGATGTCCCACCAGGGCCGGGCCTCGGTCAGCAGATCCAGATGACCGCGCAGCAGGGTCCAGAATGCTTCGGTCGCGCCGGCCGGCAGGCGCGCGGCGACAGCGGAGAAGGGCAGATCGGCCAGCACGCGGCGGTTCAGGGCCAATAACTCGCCGGCATCGAAGCGGGCCACGGGCCGGGTGAAGCGCGATAGGTCGAAACCGGCGGCGAGCTGGTCCAGGCTGGCAGGTGCGGGAGATTTGGCGGTGCCCAGGCGGGCCAGATAGGCCGCGACAGCTTCGGGTTCGAGGCCGTCCGCGCGCAGGCTGCGCAACGTGATCTTATCGAAACGGCGGGAGGGTTTGTCCCCGTCCGCGTCGGTCATTGCCGGCAGGTGGCCGAAATTCAGTCGGGTGGGGTTAACACCAAGGGCGTCGAACAGGTCGATCTGGATGCCGGTCGCGGTGAGTTGATCGGCGCTGCGGATCACATGGGTGGTGCCGGTATCGATATCGTCGATCACGCTGGTGAACAGATGCATCGGTTGGCCGTCGGCACGGAT
This sequence comes from uncultured Acetobacteraceae bacterium, assembly GCA_903847525.1. GTDB lineage: Bacteria > Pseudomonadota > Alphaproteobacteria > Acetobacterales > Acetobacteraceae > PALSA-911. The sequence continues at coordinate 1,733 of CAINEA010000421.1, forward strand.
CAGGATGGGATCGGACACCGCGGTGAGTTTCACGATCTGCTGGCCGAGCACCATGTCGATCC
>CAINEA010000422.1 GCA_903847525.1 uncultured Acetobacteraceae bacterium
CGTCGCGTCGGGCAATGCCGTCGTCGAACGCCAGATCGCTCACCCGCACGCCGCGCTTACGGCGGTCATCCTGCCATGGCCTGGCATCCGCCGGGCGGGCGGCGCACGAGAGCAGGCGCACGAAACGCGACGGACGGCGCAGTACGAACACGTGGCTGCCATCTTGCTGGAAGGCGGGACGTAGCGTTTCGTGTTCGGTCTGCAGCAGCAGATCGGGATCGGTGGTGATGGCCTGCGTCCCCGGCCGATGGCCGAGCGAGGCTGCGCGTGCGTTCAGGCGTCGCCAGACCGGCTCCACCGTTGCGGCATCGACCGCGAGGCGGGCACAGGCGCCAGCCTGGCGGTCGGGATGGCCGGCATCGGTGTCGAATAGCGGATGCATCGCGGCCGCGCCGGGGCTGTTGGCGAACATGTCGCGGTTGCCGGTGGCGAGGTAGCTTTCGGCGGGCAGCGCCTCGGCGAGCAGCACGTCGTGCCGGTCGAGTTCGACATGGAAGTAAAGGACGGTACGATGCGATGCGTCCTGCACGATGGTGGCGCCGTTCACCAGCTGGCGCGCCGCGATGAGCACGCCGTCGGTGAAGATCGCGTGATCCGGTGAGACCAGCAGATCGCGCTGCGGCAGGCCGTCGGCAAAGGCGTTCTTACGGATGCGGATCGGCAGCACGCGATCGGGGTGAGGATGGGCGGCGATCTTGATCCGGCGGTGGCCGATCCAGACGATCGGGCGGCTGGCGCCGTTGTGCGTGACGATGCGGTCGCCCTCGCGCAGGTCCTCCACGTTGCGGTCGCCCGTGGTCGTGCGGATGGCGGTGCCGGACAGGAAGCAGGGCGCCGTTTCACTGGTGCCGATCAGGAAATTGGCGCCGAAGCCGGTGCTGTCGGTGGTGCTGGTTTTCAGGTCGAGAGTGATCGTGATGTTCAGAGAGCCTGAACCGATGAAGGTGCCGAGGTTGAGGGCGTGGTCGCTGAAGAACGTAGTGGCGTCGCTGAGGGTGTTGAAAATATTGTCGATCGTTGGGCTGCTGGCGCTGTTCTCGACGACCTTGAATTCCAGGGACGTAAAACCGCTGCCGGGATGCTCGGAACCAAGCAGCCCCAGCACCAGGAATCCGGAAACCTTTGTGGGATCGATTTGCCACGAGGTCTGGCTGATATAGTCGAACGATCCGGATACGGTGATGGAGTCATAGGCACCCTGGGTGGCGGTGCCGAAGACCGTCGATCCCACGGCACCGAGCGACTGGTTGACGTTCTGGTGGGTGCTGAGTTGGCTGTTGACATAGGCGGCGTTCGGCAAAGCGGTGGCAAAGGCATAGGCGTTGTCCGCGCTGCCGTTGAAGCCGTCGATCGCGCCTGCGACGTTGGCCCGGCTGTTGGTGGTCGTGCCCCTGTCGTTCACGTCCCCGGAACCGCCAGCCGCAACCGAGGTTACAATGCCGATGGCGTTGGAGACCGCCAGAGAATTGGTCGAACCATCATAGCCGGTCGCCGCCGTTGACGCGATCGACTGGGCCCCGTTCCTGGCCTGAGCGAAGGAGTGGGCGGTCGCGTTGCCCCGGACGTACCCGATGCCGGCAGTCGCGACTGCCGCTGCTGTGACCGCGTGGTAGCCTGTCAGAAAGGTGCTTGCGTAGGCCGAGCCGCCGTTTGCGTCGTAACTGCCGCTAAAGCCGGGGCCTCCGGCGCCGCCGATAGCCGTGGTGGTACCTGTCAGCCCACCTTCGGAAGCATTGGCGCCGAAGGCGAAGCTGGAGGAGGCAGCGCCGCCTAGTCCGGCCGTTCCGCCGTTGCTGCCGCCGCCGGCGCCGCCGGTGGCGTTTTGGATCAGGTCGATGGTGCCGGAGATCGTGGCGGCATCCACTACGTTGTAGAGCGTACTGCTGGCACCGGTGCCGCCGTTGGCGCCGGTTGCGCCGTAGCCGCCGGCACCGCCGGTCTGATCGGCCTCGACGGTAGTGTTCTTGCCGATGGCACTGACCGAATACACATTGGCGACGCCGCCCGCCCCGCCTTGGAATCCGTAGCCGAATGCCCTGCCGCCGGCACCGCCGGTCGCCGATGCGGTTGCAAAAGTATGGGTGGTATGGGCGGTAACGCCGGTAGCCGTGGCCTTGGCATAGGCGGTGCCGCCGTCGCCGCCGGAGCCGCCACCGTAGTATCGGTCGGCGGTGCTACTGCCGGCTCCCCCGCTGCCACCGCTGGCGGTGGCAGTTACCCGCATGGAAGGATCGGTGCTGTTGGTCGCACTGAGGCCCCTTGCTATGGCGTTGGCGCCCCCACCTGCCCCGCCGCGGGCTCCGTTGCCGTAATATCCGCCGCCACTTGCCGCGATGCCGGCTGCCCCGCCTGCTCCGCCTTCTGCGACAGCGGTGGTTTCACTGGACGGGGTCGAACTTAGATCGGCCTGAATGTAGGCAGATCCGGCGCCGCCGGCACCGCCGGCGCCCGCGTTACCGGAAATTGCCGACGTGTAAACCGGGCCATAGTACGTCGGAGGATCGGTGTTATAATTGGTGTAAGACGGTGTGTAGCTGGAGCCGCGATAATACCCGTTACCACCATTGCCCCCTGCACCGCCGGTGCCGCGCGCTTTATTGACCGCATCGGTGGCGCTGTTGAGGGTCGCGGAGCCTGCGCCGCCGGCCGCGCCGTCGCCGCCGTTGGGGAATACGTATGATCCCTGGGTGCCGCTGGCGCCTGGATTAGGGGTGCCAGTAACGTAGAGGGTTGCCATGCTTGCTTAGCCTTGGAGAATGAACCCCCGCACGTTGCCTAGTTTTGTCGTGGAATGAAAGGCCAATTGTCTCCGAAAGTAACGTATAACGTAACGATTGTGGGTTCCTGGCGTGATATGGCAGGTGCGGCATGGAAATGTGGTAGGCCTTGAGGATCGTCACGCGGCTCGTTGGTTTGACGAGGGCTTCGCACTTTCCAGCGGATACTCCATCTCTCCGGCGAGGCGGACATTCAGGAGGCCGGCACCAAGGGGCAGATCCAG
>CAINEA010000423.1 GCA_903847525.1 uncultured Acetobacteraceae bacterium
CGCGCACCGAGATCGCCCGCCGCCCCGCTACCACCGCCAGGGTGAACAGGCTGGCCATGGCGAAGCTGCGCAGGATCGGCAGGTGGACGCCGGTCATCAACATGTAGGAGCCACCGCAGGCCAGAGCCACCAGGGCCGCGATCTCCTTGCAGGGCCAGAACAGCGACGCGCGCTCCGACAGGGCCAGGGCCAGCCGCGCGAACCCGAGCATCAAGCCCATCACGATGCCGATATGCAGCCCCGCCACCGCCAACAGATGTGCCAGGCCGGACTCGCGGAACGCCGCCCGGTCCGGCTCCGGTATGCCCGCGGTGATCCCGGTCAGCAGCGTCGCCGCGATGCCGCCCTCTGCGCCCGGCAGCACCGCCAGGATCCGGTGCTGCACGGTATCGCGCAGCCAGCGGATCCAGGGGCCAACTCCGTGTGGCGGCGTATGTTCCAGCACCTCCACAGGCCCCAGCGCCATCCCGTAGCCGCCCAGCCCGGAGAAATACGCGTCACGCTGCAGATCCCATCCGCCGGGATAGGCCGGGGAACTCGGTGGGCGGATCAGCACCCGAACCTGAACCGCATCGCCGGTTTCCATCATACTGTTATCGTTGGCTTTCAGCTTCACCCGCACGGTCCGCGCCAAGGCCCGGCCACTGTCCAGGATGCGCACCCGCTCCAGCGTTACCCGTCGCCCCGCCGGCAGAACCTCCACCCCGCGCACCACCGCACTGATGGTCACGCCCTTGCTCGGCAGCGGTTCCACCGGCAGCACGCCTTCCGTCGCCCATTGGCAGGAAGCGAACCCGATCGCCGCCGCCGTCAGCGCCATCAGAGCGCCCCGCAACACCGGCCGCCCCCGTGCCAGCATCGCACCTGCGAAGGCCGGTCCGGCGACCGCCACGCCCGCCCAATCCGCCGGCTCCGCCCGCAGCGAGAAGTACAGAACCACCCCGCAGCCCATGAAAACCGGCAGCCACAGGCCAAAACGTCCCTGTTCCGCCGCCGCCCAGCCACGGGCCCGTGCCACAAACCTACAGTCCGAATCGATCAACTGCCGAATAGCAACCAAAAGCTGCATATTGACTCAACCTCCGGGAGCAAGCTAGCGCACCCGCCCTCCACAGCAAACGCCCTTCTGTGCTAAGCCCGGGTCATGTCAGTCCGCACCCGCTTCGCCCCCAGCCCCACCGGCCTCCTGCACATCGGCGGAGCCCGCACCGCGCTGTTCAACTACCTGTTCAGCCGCCATCACGGCGGCGAGTTCCTGCTGCGCATCGAGGACACGGACCGCGCCCGCTCCACCGACGCCGCCACCCAGATCATCCTGGAAGGCCTTGAATGGCTGGGATTGTCCCCCGACGCGCCGCCGGTCTACCAATCCGCCCGCGCCGCCCGGCACGCCGAGATCGCCCACCAGATGCTGGAGGCCGGCACTGCCTATCGCTGCTACTGCACCGCGGAAGAACTACGCGAGATGCGCGAGAAGGCCGTCGCCGAGGGCCGCTCCCCCCGCTACGAAGGCACCTGGCGCGACCGCGACCCGGCCGACGCCCCGCCCGGCGCGCCGTTCGCCATCCGCCTGAAGGCGCCCCGCTCCGGCGATACCGTGGTCGACGATCTTGTGCAGGGTCCGGTCCGCGTCGCCAATGCGGAACTGGACGACATGATCATCCTGCGCAGCGACGGCACCCCCACCTACCTGCACGCCGTGGTGGTGGACGACCATGACATGGCCATCACCCACGTCATCCGCGGCGACGACCACCTCACCAATACCTTCCGGCAAGTCCAGGTTTATCAAGCAAATAATTGGGATATGCCGCGCTTCGCCCACATCCCGCTGATCCACGGTGCGGACGGCGCCAAGCTATCGAAGCGCCACGGCGCCGTCTCCATCCTGGAGTTCCGCGAGCAGGGCTTCCTGCCCGAGGCGCTCTGCAACTACCTGCTCCGCCTCGGCTGGAGCCACGGTGACCTCGAAACCATCGACCGCGACACCGCCATCCGCCTGTTCGACATCGACGGCGTCAATCGCGGCGCGTCGCGCATGGACTATGCCAAGCTTACCCATCTCAACGGCGTCTACATCCGCTCCGCCGACGATGCCCGCCTGACCCGCGAGGTCCTGCACATCCTTGCCCACCGGCCCAACCTCGCCTTGGGCGCCATCGCCGCCCAGCGGATCGAGGCGCTGATCCCCGCGCTTAAGGAACGGGCGAAGACCCTGCTGGAACTGGCTGACTCCGCACAATTCCTGGCCCATCCGTTGCCGCTGGCGATGCAACCGAAGGCCGTGGCGCTGCTGACCCCTGAAGCCCGGATCCAGCTCCGCGGTCTGGCCGACACCCTGGCCGAAACCGACTTCACGCCCCCCGCGCTGCATGCCGCGCTCCTGGCCTTTGCCGAAACCGCCGGCGTCAAGCTCGGCCAGGTCGCCCAGCCGCTGCGCGCCGCCCTGACCGGCAGCACCACCAGCCCCGGCATCGACCTGACCCTGGCCGCGCTCGGCCGTGACGAAGCCTTGGCGCGTATCCGCGCTGCCGCCGGTTAGCGGCCCGCCGCTTATTCCGCCGGCGCCATCGCCCCCATCCGCTCGAAGAACGCGTCCAGCTTGTCGAACCGGAACAGTTCCGTATAGGCCGGCACCATGTCCGGGGTCGCCACCTCGATCATCAGCCGGTTGTCCAGCCAAAGCTCGATCACCTCGAACAGCACTGCCCCGGTTGCCTTTGGTCCGCGCCCGCAGCGCTGCGTCCGCCAGCCCATCCGTTTCCCGATCCGGCTGACCGTCGCCGCATCCACCGGCACCGACAGCAGCAGGTGGAAAGCATGCTCGCAGATCGGCTTGCCGGTCGAGGCCACCACCTCGTCCTCCCCTATCCCGGGGCGGAACACCGCATCTTCCGGATACACCTCGATCATGGTGCCGTGCGCGTCACCGCTTACCGCCATGAAGGCACCCGGCACCGGTCCGGGGAACGGGTAGCACTTGCCGCTCATGAGTTCCGCCAATGCCTCTGCCGCCGCGCGAGGCTCGTGTGCGGGAATGGAAACATGATGGATCATCGCGATCTCCTTTGCCTGTCAGGATGAAAACCGGTGCCTGTCTACGCCGGTCATCCCGGGCGATCTGTGACCCGTTTCACACCGCCATCCGCTGCCGGCGCATGCGGACAATGCATCGGCGGCAAAGCCTTATCCCGCTCAAACCCGCGGCAGCAGTTCCCGCTCCTGGAAAATCCGGAACCACTTGGTGAACATCGCCTCGGTGTCCATCACATCATGGAACCCCGCCTGCACGATCTTCACCGTTGAAACGATCGCCGGCGGCCCGGCCACTTCCCGCCCATAGCCCATGGTATAATCCGCATACTCGAACGAAAGTCCGACGAACTCCCGCAAACTCCCGCAACGCAGGCCATGCCGGGCGCGCACCCGTTCCCACGCTTCCTCCTGCGGCCGGATGTCCGCATCCAGCGACAGCGGGACCTCCGCCCCGGGCTCCATGCCCAAAGCCCGCGCGATCGCCGGCCAGACATTCTGCCAGACGAACACATCGCCGTTGGTCACGTTGAAGATCTCGTTGCGCGCTGTCTTCGCCTCGCCCGCCCCGGCGATCGCGCGGGCCAGCAGATCCGCGTCCACCGCCTGTGCCACCCGCGCCGCGCCACCCGGAAACGGCAGATCCGAAAACCCCGCTTCCCGCCGCAGCGCCGCATAGGCCCCCAGCGCCGGGATCACGTTCATCGCACTCCCCGTCGAATAGCCGACGATCAGCACCGGCCGCAGGATCGACCAGGTCCAGCCCTTGCCGGCCTGCAATTCGCGGACATGGCGTTCCTGGTTCCAATAGAAATTAGGTTGTTCGTGCATCTCCGAACGGTTCTCCCGCGCCGGCACCGAAAGCGGGCGCACATGCACGCCGTACGCCTTGGTGCCCTGCAGCAGGGAAACATGGGCCAGCCCCGTCGCCGCCTTTTCCAGCGGTCCGAGCAGGTTGCGCAGCATCCGGTCGTTCACCTGGATCTGCTCCTCCTCCCGCCAGCCGGCCACCAGCCCCGGCCGTTCGTACAGCGCCGCGTAGACCAGATGCGTCACCCCGGAGAATTCCGCCGCGGCCGCGGCGCAAGCGGCCTCGTCCATCAGGTCCAGCGGCAGGAACCGCGCGCCGAAGGTTTCATCCGGCGCCCGGCGCGAAATCGCGATCACGTCGCAATCCGGCTGCAGGCTGAAGAATTTCATCGCCGCGTAGCCCACCAATCCGCTGGCGCCGGCGATCAGAACGGTTTTCCTTGGCATCGTCGTTTTTCCTTGCCCCTCGATCGCTCAGCCTAGCCTGCAATCGCCGCGCCGTCATGGAGGTCCAAAGCCGAACGGGCGTTCCCACCTTCAGTGAGAACGCCCCCTGGTCGAAAGCCTGTTAACTCGGCCCCAAAGGGCCGCGCCCTTACGCGTACACGAACGCCTTGTCGTCCAGGTCGATCGCCGGCAGTTCGTCCTTCTCGGCCCAGTAATCCTGCGTATGCGCCCATTCCGGCTTGTCGCCGCGCTTGGGCAACAGGTGCATCCCGCGCATCAGGTAGCCCGGATTGAAGTTCTCCGCATCGATCCACGGCAGCAGCGGCATGTTGCCGTCCTCCGGCCGCAGCTTCGGCGTCACCTGCTTCGCGCCCTTCGCCTTCATGTGATTGAGCAGCCGGCAGACGAAGTCGCCCACCAGATCGGCCCGCAGCGTCCAGCTGGCCCGGAAATATCCGAATACCCAGGCCATGTTCGGCACCCCGGTGAACATCATGCCGCGATAGGTCACGGTATCGGCGAACACCAGCGGTTCCCCATCGATCACGAAATCGATGTCGCCCAGCACGTTCAGGTTGAAGCCCGTCGCGGTCAGGATGATGTCGGCTTCCAGCTCCTGGCCCGATTTCAGCAGGATGCCCTTGGCGGTGAACCGATCGATCTCATCGGTAACCACCGACGCCTTGCCCGAGCTGATCCCCTGGAACAAATCGCCGTCGGGAATGAACGCGATGCGCTGGCGCCACGGCCGGTAGGACGGCGTGAAATCCTTCGCCACGTCGTAATCCGGCCCCAGATAGTTCCGAACGCCCGACAGCAGTTCCTCCTTCACCGTCTCCGGCTCGTTGAAGGCGCGGCGGGTGAAGATCGCCTGGTCGTCCAGGATCTTCCGGCGGACAATCTCGTGGATCCAGGTCTCGTCGATGGACAGCTCGCGCAGCTGGTCGGCCAGTTCCACCGCGTTGCGCCCGGTGCGGAAGAAGGTCGGGGACCGCTGCAGTAGCGTGATATGCTCGCAATCGGCCGCCATCGCCGGGACCACCGTCGCCGCGGTGGCGCCGGACCCGATCACGATCACCTTCTTGCCCTTGTAGTCCAAATCCTCGGGCCAGGTCTGCGGATGCACGATCCGGCCCTTGAAGTCCTTCATGCCCGGCCATTCCGGCGTGTAGCCCTCGGAATGGCGGTAATAGCCCTGGCACATCCACAGGAAGTTCGCGGTGAAACGAAGCGGCAGGCCGGTATCGGTCCGCACCGCGTCGATCGTCCAAAGCTTGTCCTTGCTCGACCATTGGGCCGAGGTGATCTTATGGCCGTAGCGGATATGCGGGTCGAGGCCGTTCTCCTCGATCACCTCCCCCATGTACTTGCGGATTTCCTCCGCCGTCGCGATCGGCGCGCCGGTCCAGGGCTTGAAGCGATAGCCGAAGGTGTACAGGTCACTGTCGGACCGTATCCCCGGATACTTATGTGTCAGCCAGGTGCCGCCGAAGCTGCCCTGCTGTTCCAGCACCACGAAGCTCGTTCCCTGGCATTGCTGAGTCAGGTGATACGCCCCTCCGACCCCGGAAATTCCCGCCCCTACGATCAGCACATCGAAATGCTCCGTCGTCTGCGGCACCATCTGGGCAGGCTTGTCCATCGCGTTCATCGGTTCTTCTCACTGTCAGGCGGATTGTCGGGGGCTTCGGCGCAGCGGGGCAAACCTGCCTGCTGCAAATTCCATCGCCGAAAACATGCGGAGCCGTCGCCGGCCCCGACATGATCTAAATCAACCCACATCTACCAGCAAGTAGAAAAACCAACCATTAAGGACAATCCGTGCCGTTCGTTCAGGAACGGACCATCGGACAGTTGCCCAAGGCGATCGGGCGGAACGCCTCTTCCATCGGGATCGTGCGCCGAAGGCTATAGTAATCCCAGGGTCCGGTTGATTGCGCGGGTGCCTTGACCTCGAACAGGTGCATGTCGTGGATCACCCTGCCATCGGCCCGGATCTCGCTCTTGCCAAAAATCGGATCTTGCACCGGTACCGAACGCATCGCGGCGATCATGCCGCGTCCGCTGGACTTGGCCTTATCCACGCCCACGGAGGCGACGGATTTTAGATAATGGGTGACGGCCGAATATTGCCCGGCCTGCGGTGAATTGGGCATCGCCCCGGTGGTCATCCGCGCGGCGAAGCGCTTGGCGAAGGACCGGGTGCCGTCGTTCAGGTTCCAATAATAGGGCTCGCTGAGCAGCACGCCCTGGGCCGATTGCAGCCCCATGCCATGCACGTCGTTGATCAGCAGCAGCATGCCCGCGACCTTCTGGCCGCCCTTCATCAGGCCGAACTCGGCGGCCTGCTTGATGCAGTTCTGGGTGTCGCTGCCGCCATTCGCCAGACCGATCACCTTCGCCCCGCTGGCCTTCGCCTGGATCAGATAGGCGGAGAAATCCGTGGTGCCGGGGAACGGATGGGTTGCCTCGCCCAGCACCTTGCCGCCGGCGGCGGTCACGAACGACGCGGAGTCGTTCGCCAGCGAGTGCCCGAACGCGTAGTCCGCTGTCAGGAAGAACCAGGTGTTGCCGCCTTCCTTCACCAGCGCATCCACCACGCCGTGCGGCATCGACCAGGTATCGTATGCCCAGTGCAGGTGGTTCGGACCACAGCGCGGCCCTGTGATGTCGGCGGAGGCGGCACCGGTGTAGATCGCCAGCTTGTCCTTGGCCTTCGCCATCTCGCCGACGGCGAACGCGGCCGAGGACAGTGGCAGGTCCATCACCACATCCACGCCCTTGTTGTCGAACCAGTCGCCGGCGATGGCGAGTGCTACATCCGGCTTGAGCTGCATGTCGGCCGCGACCAGTTCGACCTTGATGTCCGGATGCGCCTTGGCGAAATCCTCGATGCCCATCTGCGTGGCCAGCACCGATCCGGGGCCGGTGTTGGCGGCATAGGCGCCGGCCATGTCGGTGAGCACGCCGATTCGGATGATCTGCGGCGTCGCGGCCCGGGCTGGCAGCGCCAGGCTGGTTCCTGCCGCAAGGCCGGTGGCGAGCAGGCTGCGGCGGCCGAGTGTGTATGTCACGATCTGGTTCTCTCCCTTGCAACCGGCCTCATTGGTGGACCGGCTTTACGGAACCCATACTGGAACAGCCGCGCAACAGGCGCCAGCGTCCGGGAACTCGGATCGGCGTACGAACAGGGGGGAGGGAAATCCGCTGGCTCCCAGAGTAGGACTCGAACCTACGACCGAGCGATTAACAGTCGCTTGCTCTACCAACTGAGCTATCTGGGATCAGCGGGCGCACCCTATAGCGAAGCCTGCGCCATAGCGCAAATCCTATCCCCCGGCCGGGTCCAAAAGGCCGAACAGCAGCTGTTTCCGGGCGAATCCGCGCAGATCGAAATGCCCGATCTCGAAGCAGGGCTCGTCCAGCAGGGCGGCGAAATCCGCGGACATGATCAGGTTCCGGCCGATTTCCCGGCAGATCCGCTCGATTCGGCTCGTCAGGTTGACGTCCGGGCCGATCACGGTGAAATCCAGCCGGTCGCCGGCGCCGATATTGCCGTACGAAGCCTGGCCGTGATGCAGCGCAAGCCCGGCATGCAGTTCGATCAGATCTGCATTCGCGTTGGATCGCGCCAGGTTGGATTTGGCCAGAGCCGCCAGGCCCTCCCGTGCGGCATCCAGGGCCAGCCGGCATACCTCCTGGGAACCGCGCGTCCCGTTCTCGTTGAAGATCGCCAGAATGCCGTCTCCCATGATCTCCATCACCTCGCCGCCACGGCTCTGCACCGGCGGAATGACGCAGTCGAAATACCGGTTGAGCGTCTCGATCACCAAAGCCGGGGAATGGGTGTCGGACAGCTCGGAGAAGCCGCGCAGATCCACCAGCATCAGGGCGGCCGTGGTCGTGCGTACGTCACCGCGGCGCACCTGGCCCTTCAAAATAAGCTCGCCGGGCTCGCGCCCCACATAGGTCGTCAGGAGGTTGCTGGCGAAGCGGCGCAGACTGTTGATCTCCACGATGGCGGAAAGCGTCGGCATCATGGCCTCCAGCAGCGCCAGATCCGCATCGTCGAACCCCCCCGGCTCGCGTGTCGCCCAGGAGATCACGTTCACCTCCCCGTCGGAGAAGGTGAGGCGGGTGATGGCATAGCCGGCATGCCCCTGCAGCCGCAGACTCTCCAGAGTGTTGAAATCCGACGGCTTTTCCGGATCAATCCGCCAATGGTGGAATCCGGCATTTTCGATCGCATGCCGCACCGGACTGTTCAAATAGTCCGCACTATCCTCGAATCCGTACGGCAGGGGCCGGCTGACCACGTCCTCGCCGGGCAACCACAGCCGAATCATCCCGGCAAAATTCGGATGCAGGGTCCGGATATACAGATAGGCGCGGGATAGTTTCACGCCCAGGCCCGTAAGCTCATCGCAGAAGCGATGCAGCAATTCCGCATTGCCGCCGGTGAACCGCCCCTGGCGCACCAGCCAGTCGTTCACATGCGCCAAACGGTCCAAGCAGCCTCTCCTCAGGATTCACCAGTGTATACCGGCCAACAGGTCCACCCAACCCGCTGCCTGTCAATAAACGTTCTGGCATAGGCATTGCTACGACAGGTCAATGGAACAATCGCCAGAGGATCGGGCCAAGCCGCATGAATGACAGCCGCCAGCCCGCCTTGCCCGCCGGCAAGAGCCTGCTGCTCGACGGCATCACCCAGCGTTACGGCAGCGCCATCGCCGTCGCGGACGTCACGCTCGACATCAAGGGCGGCGAACTCGTCGCTCTGCTCGGTCCCTCCGGCTGCGGCAAGACCACGCTGCTGAAAGCCATCGCCGGCTTCGTTCGCCAGACCCAGGGCCACGTGGTCATTGGCGGGGAGGTGGTGGACGACCTGCCGCCCAACCGGCGGACCGTCGGCATCGTCTTCCAGAACTACGCCCTGTTCCCGCACATGACCGTGGCGCAGAACGTCGCCTACGGCCTGGAGGTCCGGGGCGTGCCGGCCGCGCAGAAATCCGCCCGTGTCGCCGAAATGCTGGCCTTGGTGAAGATCGACGCTTTCGCCGACCGCTATCCCCGCCAGATGTCCGGCGGCCAGCAGCAGCGCGTCGCCA
>CAINEA010000424.1 GCA_903847525.1 uncultured Acetobacteraceae bacterium
CGGCGACTTCGGCCGCGTGGTCCTCATCTCTGCGATCGTTCGCCAGCGGTGTCATCGACACCTTGACTCATGTCGCGCCGTGACCGGTCAATCGATATTTTGCGTGCCCTACCTGGGCTGTTACTAGGTGTGTGGTCCCGGGATGAGGTGGCATCCTTGAACGTCACACCCGCTTCGTTCCACGGTGAGTGGAACTACACCATCTCCCCAAGGCGGCCAGACCGGTGATGTGGTTATTCGGGCTCAGGCCCTAAGAGGCCCCGGCAGAATCAGACCCGATACAATGGTATCCGCGATTCCGGTTAAGCCGGCACGGCTCGCGCCTCTTCGAGGCCTGTCGTTCGCCGGTATATTCCGATCCCATGCAGATCGACGATCGGGTCGTCAAAAACCTCATTGTTCAACATACGAACGAAGTCAGAATGTTCGGCATGTTCGAACGAGAATATATTATGCTTTGCGAATTCCGCCTCGGTGTAGGTTCCCCAGTTTGAAATGGCCTGGAAGATCACCTTGTCAGCTTTATACAGCTTGCCCATTTCGACGAACTCCGTCATCTCGCGGTAATTCATTCCCTGAACAACGAAAAGCAGATACAACTGGTCGATGGAACCGCTCGACTTCAGGCCGCACAGGAACTGGACGTTTTTAAGCACGCGACGCCAGTCACCGCCTCTCCGCGTATAGTTGTAAGTTTCCTCCCGGGCTGCATCGAGGGACACCATGACGGTCTTCACCAATCCCGCCAGGCCAAGGTCATCCCAGGCACGCTGGTCGCAAAGCACGCCATTCGTTTGCAATAAGATGTTCCGATGTGCCCGCGGATCGACGCTGTAGGATTTCAGCAGGCTCCTGAAATGTGTTGAGGCAATCGGGTCGCCGCTGCCGCAAATATGCACGGTATCCGCGTTCAGCATGAGTGGGAGCAGGGATCCGGAAACCGAATCGAACCGGTCCTGCTCGGATTTCGGAACGATCGCCAGGGTTTTACGGCAAGAAGGGCAACTAAGATTGCACGATGGGTCGTGGCTGAACACCACGTCCCTGGGGAAGGTCCTTGCCTGATAGGTGCCAATATTGACGTCGTCTCGCGCCGGCAGTTCACGTTGGGTGATTTTCGGGCAGTGTATCCGGCTACAATGGCGAAAGCTGCCGTCCAGGATCGATTCCCGGATCTGGTTCATGGGCTCGGAGTTCGAGAAATTAGCGACGTCGCCCTCCTCGAAGCTGCCGACCACCACCGGCAGCCAACTCGGGCAGCACACCGCGATCTGCGATTCAGTGGTTGTTTCGAGCTTTTCGAAGGGATTTCCGCAAAATCGGGTTTTTAACCATGCCTCGGTATCTTCGATGCTGGCCAGATCACCATTGAGATGAGCCCTGCAGTTCAACAGAACCCGTTGAACCCAGACATCGAACCGGTTTCGGTTGAACGCCGTCTCGGCAAGGCGCGTCGCTTCCATCAGGCTGCCGGCTTGCAACAAATGTTCGGCCCCGGCGGCCAGCAACGCAGAGGCGAAGCTCGCATGATAGGGGCCGAAATTCCGGGTCTCGATAAGCTGCGGCAAGGAAGTGGCCCAGGATGCATCACACTGGTTCATTTCTCCTGACAGGCGCGACGCTATCGGGGAAATGAAATTGCTGTTGTTCACCCACGGCTCGGATCCGTACAACAGTCCTTTCCGTTGCTTGATGGCGGCCGAATACTCCTTATAGATGATTTGCAGCAGATCCAGAAGGGACGCTTGTGGCGCATGATCCGCCTCGGCGATGGTTTGTCCCGCCTGGCGGGAAAGACGTGGCTGGAAGGTTCTTTGCAGCCATCGAGACAGGCTTGCCATCCCACTAGCTCCCATCACATGGATCGCAGACCGTTCCGTACCGGTCAGCCACCGTGTACCTTGCGATCAATATCCTGCTTTGTGAAATGATCCTCTACGGTACCGTCCTTAAGAAAGATATCCCGCTTGGGCGAGACCCGGCGACGATTGTACCGTTGTGCCCACCAACCATCGCCCGTCGGATCAAAGGTGTCGGCTTCGGTGCGCCGGAAGATCGCCGTTCCCTCCACCAACCCGACGACATCCCACATCTCGTCTTCAGCCAGAAAATCAGCCAAACGCCCGATGGTTGGAATAAGCACGTCATCGACGATGAGCAGCCCGCCCTTCTTGACGTGTGGGTAGAGGAACAGATATTCGAGTTCGGGAAACGGGTAGCCATGTGGTCCATCGAGCAGGACGATGTCGTACGCCTCGTGCTGATGGTACGTCGGAAGGGTTTTCTGTGTCGGCCCAAAAACGAACGTAACGTTTTCGGGTATGGACAGCGGGCAAACTTCGAAAAACCGAACGCTCGATTTCTCCCCATGCCGCCGGTCGTCGATCGCGAAGACCCGGTGATCCGATGAGATGTTGGAGAATAAAATGGTCGACTTGCCGCAGCCGGTTTCGGCCGTACGTTCTACCTTCCGGGGCAAGAGTCTTTCGACCTCCCGCAGCGTCGTTGTGGAGAAGGCGTGTCCCTGGTGGTTCTTTCCGGTCTTTTCCCAGGAGTCGTACCGGTCCATCCAAAGCGTTCGCATAAACAACCTTCTAATATTCAACATGAGACAAGCATCACCGGCCGGCAGTCGGCTGCCTACCGGCAGCTTTGGGCGGCATGGGTTGGCCCCAATTGCCGACGGCCTTTCCCAATTCGGTCGAAAGGATCTTTGACAATCTTCGGCCTGCCGCCTTCCACAGGCGCGAGCCGTATGCATCGCGTCGCGCAATGGCGATCGAAGCTACGGCGACACCCAGGACCCGCGTGTCCTGGGATGCTGGCCGGTCCGCTGGCAGCGACATGTGTTGGGCGACCAATTGGATCGATAGCCGCTCCCTTTTCCCGAGGCACGAGAGGGGGATCGGCAGGCAGTGTCCCTCGATGCGTCCGTCGATGGCGGGCAGCGCCTCACCGTTGATGGACAGGACGATGCCTCTGCTCCAGCTCTGGGGAACCAGGTGCAGGATCAGGTTTGCCTGATAATCGACTGGCTCCTTCAGCCATATGACTGCATCTGCTCGTGCGGCTGTCCAACGCCCCCACGCCTCAGCTGCATGCCAGCCGTCACCGAGATGGATGGGCGCGCTTATTTCCGCCAGGTCGATCTGTGTGCCTACGGCATAGGACTTCTTCGATGGTCGGTCGGATTGGGATACCAACGGTGGCCCTTGGCGCTCGTGCGGTAGACCCAGCTTGCGCAATACGGCTGCGCGGAAGGCGGTCCGATCCTCCGCGCGGCCGTGGACCTCGTTGAGTGCCGAGACAAAGCTCTCCTGGTGCAATTCGTCCGCGCGCACTCTTTGCATCGTCTGCCGCAACGCCCGGAGCCGTTCTGGGGCCGATAGCAGGGCTTCAAGAAGGCTGGCCATCTCGGCGGCGCTGTCGGCCACGGGGATCAGTTTGGCAGCCAAGGAACGCAATCCCCGTATTCCGATCCGCGTACTGACCAACGGATGTCCTGCATGGATTGCCGTCAATGTCTTTACTGCGATACCCGTGCCGGCTTGGTCGGGATTGACCGAGAGGCGGCTGACGGCCCGTATGTCATTCAGGTTCTCGACGAAGCCGAACAGCACAACATTGGGCGGTGGTACGAGGCCGTTTGCCTCCAGATGGGCTTTCACCCGCCCAACGATCGCGATCCTCTGCGTCGCCAGGAAAGCATTGCCGGCGACCACGTCTCGAAGGAACCACTGTACGGAGGCAATGTTGAAGGGATGCTGATCGGCGACGATCAGGATATCCCATACTGCGGTATTTGCGGGATCCTTCGCGGTGGGGCCATAGGGGCGCGGAATGACGATGCGGGTGTGCGGATTATGCCGGGCGATGACCCGTCGCTCGGTTGGATTGACGCAGGTGCAACCATCGGCGGCCTTCCACAGCAACGCCTCCAGTTTCGCCATCTTCAGCAAGTCGCCCAAATCTGCCCGGTTCGTTGGAGTTCTCGTAGTGCGCTGCAATTCGAACGCATTTCGCGTCAGATAGTCGTGTGTGTCGAGCAGGATCCGCGCACCAGAGCATGCGTGGATCGCAAAGCCAACGTTGGTCGCATGGTTCACCAAGGCGATGCTGGCCCGGGCGGCGACTGCGGCGGCAATGGGATCGAGGATCGTGCATTCCGTACGATTGCGTACTGTGTCCGTGAACCCGGCATACCCGTTCAGGCCCATCGCTTTCACTCGTTCGGCCGCTTCGGGTACACCGAAGGCTAGAGCATTCAGGTGAGCCCCGGCGTTGATGGCGTTTTCACGTAACAGGCGCTGAATGAATGCCGGCGATCCGGCGTCCTCGGGAGCGGCATGATCTATGAAGACCCGCACGACGAAGTGGCCTTGTTCGACCAGCGTCTCAACCTCGTTCTCGAACGCGGTGGAACTGCCGCAGCGCCCCCACTGCGGTTGGATCTGCACCGCGACCGTTTGCCCTGCATGCGCAGCGGAGGTGCTGCTGAGCAGCCGCCCATCGGCTGCTTTGCTGATCGCCTCTTTCACCGTTGCGACGGTCACTGCCACGCCGAGTTCATGACTCAATCGGTCCGCGGCGGCCTTGTCAGCCGCGATGAACGCAACTTCGCGAAATGGCCAGGAGGATGCGATCCGCTTCGCTAATCCTCGCGCCACCATATGCGTGGAGCAACCAGCTTCCAGGCAGACGATCGAAAACCGGCCAATCGCCAAGGTAGGGTTCAACAGTTGCGCGGCACGGATACGAAAAATCTGATCAATTTCTTCAGGCGGAACCCTGTCGAACACGGCGACGGGCGTGCGCATCATATCCTGCAATTGATCGCTGAACCGCTGGCTTCCATCCCCGATACGTTCCAGCAGTTCCTGTCGGTCCCAGGTATCGAGCAAACGATGGTTCTGGCCGCCGGGACTAAACATCACGGATTGTTCGGTGCTGGCGGAGTTCATAGTTGACGAGCGCACGAGAAACACAGGGTCGCACCTCGAGCTTAGGGTGGAAGCCATTTGCGATATTTTCGCCGCATTGCTTCCGACGAGCCTGATCAAACCGACATTTCCCATATGCCCCGGCCATCCGGGCATCTTCGGTGAACGATAGCCACGGTTCCTGGCGGCGAGCAATACCAGCGGGCCAGTGATCACGCTGTTCGCGACGCAACCGGTGATGTGTTCGCCGTTTCGACGCGAATCTCGTGCTCTTGGCCGATATCAGGACACACCTCTCCTGTCGGCGGCCCGCTTGACCGATCATGCCACCATCCCTCAACATCGTGCCGGCGGCCAGGGTCGCAACGCCGCGATGGCGTCGAGTATCTGCTGGAACAGCCCGCGCGAGACCATGACCTCGGCCATCTGAAACGTGATCGACCGCCCGTGGCGGACGATCTTCGCACCGATCTTGACCAGCCGGTCGCGCAATGTCGTCATCGACCAATGGCTGACCGCCTCGGGCAAGGTTAGGGTGCGCAAGAAGTTGGCGAGGTGAGGTGGACCCCCTTCGTTGGACAGGAATCCGGGTGAGTTAAGAGAGCCTCCGGCCAGTTCCACATCCCCCTACCCGTGCGAGGGGGCAACGAAGTTATAGGGCCTTTTCTAATTCAATTGTAACAGCCCAGGTAGGGCACGCAAAATATCGATTGACCGGTCACGGCGCGAC
>CAINEA010000425.1 GCA_903847525.1 uncultured Acetobacteraceae bacterium
GCGACGAAGCGAAATTGAACGAGGTCGCCGCCGCCATCGCCGCCCAGTCCCAGGTCGGCACCCAGGTCTACGCCGGTGATTTCAGTGACCCTGCCGTGCCCAAAGACGCCATTGCCCGCTGCGTCGCCCGCTTCGGCCGGCTGGACATCCTGGTCAACAACGCCGGCGCCACCAAGCGCGGCGATTTCCTGAAACTGACCGATGACGACTGGCAGGACGGCTACGCCCTGAAATTCCACGGCTATGTCCGCATGACCCGCGCCGCCTGGCCGCATCTGCGTGACAGCCGCGGCGCGATCGTCAACATCGCCGGCATCGGCGCCCGGGCAGGATCGGAGGAATTCACCATCGGCGGCTCGGTGAACGCCGCCATCCTGTATTTCACCAAGGCCATGGCCGATCGCGGCGTGGCCGACGGCGTGCGGGTGAACGCGATCAATCCGGGGCATATCGCGACTGAGCGGCTGGTGCGGAATTTCGACCGTATCGCCGCCGACCAGGGCATTTCGCGGGAACAGGCCTCCGACCGGCTGCTCCAGGCTTGCCGCACGGAACGCTTTGGCAGGCCGGACGAGATCGCCGCCATGACGGCGTTCCTGGCCTCGGGCCAGACGTCGTTCGTCCAAGGGGCGTTGATTGATGTGGATGGCGGAGAAACGCGATCGCTGTGAAGCAAATCGAATGGTTTCCAAAGGGCAAGCCCTTTGGTGGGGGATCGAAGGGGGCCAAGCCCCCTCGCCTTGCTTAGCGCTGCATTCCCCACTTCCTGACCGTTCGATTCTCGATCGTGCGAAAAATCAACGTCTCCACCGCCAACCCGATTAAGATCACCACCAGTAGCCCGGCAAAAACCCTCGGCGTCTCCAACTGCGTCCGGTTCTCAAAGATAAACCAGCCTAGCCCCCCACTGCGCGACGTCACGCCAAAGATCAGCTCCGCCCCGATCAACGTCCGCCACGCAAACGCCCAGCCCAGCTTCAAACCGGTCAAAATCAGCGGAAACGCCGCCGGCACCAGCAGGCGCGTCACATACCCCACGCCGCGCAGCCCGAAATTCTGCCCGGCCATGCGAAGGGTTTCGGACACCGACTGAAACCCCGTCAGGGTATTCAAGGAGATGGTCCACACCACGGACTGGGTGATCACGAATACCAGGCTCGGCAATCCCAACCCGAACCACAGCAGTGCAAGCGGCAACGTCGCCAACGCCGGCAGCGGGTTGAACATGCTGGTCAGGGTGGACAGCACATCCGCGCCGAACCGCGTGGAAACTGCCATGAACGTCAAAAGCGCCGCCACCCCCAGCCCGACCGAATAGCCGATCAACAGCACCCGAACCGAGGTCCACACGCGCGACAGGATTTCCCCGGTCACCGTCACGTCCCACAATGCGCGCAGTGTATCGACCAAAGACGGAAACATTAGCTCGTTATCGGCATATTCCGCATATCCCTCCCACAGCACCGCCAGCAGCAGCAGCACGGCGGACCGGCGCAGGAACATCGTGTTAGCCAGCCGGGCAACCAGCGGCAAGGGCTGCGCCGCATCGCCGACCTGCTCCGCCGCCGCCAGCGCCACATCGCGCTCGGGCCGGTCGTGATAGTCGAGCCCGGTGGAGGCGTTATCCATGATCTTCCCCCGCATCCACGAAGGCATCGCCGAACAGCATGGTCTGGATGCGCCGGCGCAGGGCGCCGAATTCGGCCGAACCCTGATTATCGAACCCGAACCGCCCGCAGTTCAGTTCCGCCCGCACCCGGCCGGGATGCGGCGACAGCACGACGATGCGCGAGCCGATCAGAATGGCCTCGTCGATCGAATGGGTCACGAACACCATCGCGCAACGGATCGATGCCCACAACTCCAGCAATTCCGCCTGCATCTTCTGGCGGGTCAGCGCATCCAGCGCCGCAAAGGGTTCGTCCATCAGCAGGATACCCGGCTCCATCGCCAGTGCCCGCGCGATCGCCACGCGCTGCTTCATGCCACCGGACAGCGTATGCGTGTAGGCATCGCGGAACTTCGTCAGGTTCACCTTTTCGATATACGCCAGCGCCCGGTCATCCGCCTCCCGCCGCCCGACACCGTTTATCAGCAGGGGAAACGAAATGTTCTCGCGCACGGTCTTCCAGGGCAGCAGCTGATCGAATTCCTGAAACACCATCATCCGGTCCGGCCCCGGCCGGGTGACCGGCTTGCCGTGCAGCAGGATCTGGCCCTCGGCCGGGCGGATGAAGCCGGCGATCGCTTTCAGCAGGGTGGATTTGCCGCAGCCGGACGGGCCCAGCAGGATGGTGCGCTCGCCCGGCATGACCTCGAAGCTGACCCGGTGCGTCGCGGTGACGAGGCTGTCGCGGGTCTTGTACTGAAGAGTGACCTCGCGCGCGTCCAGGATCGGCGCATCGGCTTTCATGGGATCAGGAACCGGGCTTGCCGGCGACGTTGTCGAAGAACACGTCAGACCAGGCCTTGGGCGGGTTCTTGAGGGTGCCGAGCTTGGCGACGAAGTCGGCGAACAGCATCGTGCGTTGTGGGACCGATGTGAATTCGATCAGGGATTTGTCGCGCATGATCTTTTCGATCCAGGCGACACCCTTCTTCTGCGGCTCGTTCCGCACGTAGATCTCGGCCGCGCCGGCGGGGTCGGCGTTGATGAAGGCGATCGCCTCCTCGAAGGCGGCCACCAGGGCGGCATAGAGTTTGGGATTGTCGGTGTGGAACTTCTCGGTGCCGAACAGGACCGCGGTGCTAGCCTTGCCGCCCCAGATCTCGTCGGAGGTCATCACCAGATGGGTCTTGCCGGATTCGAGTTCCTCCACCGCGAAGGGCAGGATCGCCGCCTGGGTCCGCACCTCGCCGGCGCCGGACAGGATCGCGGCCATGCCGTCGGGGTTGGACATGGATACGGTCAGCGGGTCGAACTTGAAGCGGTTCTCCCAGCCGAACTCCTTTGCCGCGGCCATCTGCAGGACGATGGCCTGCAAGGTGACTTTGACGGCGCTGACGGCGATGCGATCGTTTTCGCCGAAATCACGCAGTGTCTTGATCCTGGGGTCGCTGGAAATCAGGAAGATCGGGGACGAACTCAGCGACATCACGCCCTTCACCTTCTGCGGGCCGCGCGTCTTGTCCCACAGGGTCAGCATCGGGCCGTAGCCGCCCATCGCGAAGTCGGCATTGCCGGACAGGATCATGTCGCTGCCGGCGGGTCCGCTGGAGAGGCGGGTGAGCGTCACCTTGATGTCGCCCAGGCCCATTGCCTTGGCGTGTTTCTGGATCAACTGGTTGTCGACCACGACGTAGCTCGGCAGGTAGATCACGCCGTAGGGCTGGGCGATCCGCACCTCGGTGGCCTCGGCCGCAGCGAGGCGCGGCAGGGCGAGGAGCACAAGGCAAGCCAGAACCAGGCGAAACGAGACCTTCATGTGGGCAACTCCTGGATGCGGTAGGCGCGCGCGGCGGTGCGGCTGAACAAATCGGCCTTGTCGTCGGCCGAGGCGCCGGTGGCGATGATCTTGAAGGCGTTCCAGACGACCTGATAACTGCACCAGCGCC
>CAINEA010000426.1 GCA_903847525.1 uncultured Acetobacteraceae bacterium
CCTCCGCCGACACCCCCAGTATCGAAATCGCGGCGCGATCCACGTCGGTGCGTTCAAGCCGCTCAACCACCGTCTCAACGGAAATTTGGGTGGGGAAGACCCCAACCACCTCTCGTACGAAGATGGGCGGGGTGGCGTCGATCGTTGTCGTATCCGTCATATATGGATCTCCTCGATGGTTCGGGGTCTATCCCGGCCAGACCTCCGCCCGGTCCGGCGCGCCGGATACGTGCGGGTAGGTCAGGCCGAGGACGGCGCCGTGGACAAGGTGCAGGACCAGCGTCGCGGCCACGCCGGGCAGGCCGAGCGCAGTGGCAAACAGCCCGTGGCCGGCAACCGGCATGAACACGATCATCATCGCCAGCCAAATGAAAACACCGAACACAAGCCCCTTGACGAGGGCCGGCCCCGGCAGGGACGGCTCGACAAAAGCATAGGCGATGCCGCAGACCACCGCGCCGATGAAGAAGAATCCGACCCAGCCAAAGGGCGCGGGGAGTTGCACGCCGGCAAGAGCCGACGCAACGCGAACGATATCGCCGACCGGGTTCAAGGCGGGCATTCGCCCGAGCACGGAACTGCCGATCATCGGGAACGACAGAACAACGGTCGCGACAAAGCCGGCGGTCAGCCCGCCCTTGAGACTGACGGAGCGGCGGGGAGCGAGACCCTGGGGTTCACGCATCGTCCTGTCCCTTTTGGTTGCACCAAGACCGAATGGCCGGCGCCTGCGACATTCCGGTTTCGATTGGATGGCTTCGCTTCTGGATCGAAGCCTTTGCGATTTTTCATGGCGCGTCCCGAGATGCAACGATCCGGCTGCTCATTTTGAGCGGCGTATGGCCGAATTGCTCAAAATGAGCACCCAGGGCGTTGTGCCGCCGGCATAACCCGGCGTTATGATTCAGACGATCAATGCATGTTCGGATCGGATTGAACGATGATCTCACGGGTTCTGCGTGTCGGCCTATGGGTGGCTGTCATGTTCGCATCTTCGGGTGCCGGCGCGATGCAATGTCCCCAGCCCCAGAAGGGATCGCCGGGCGGCATCATTCCGGAGACGGCAGTGACCACCCAGGACCTGTCCGCACTGCTTGAAAGCGGCGATCGCGCCAACCGCATTGGTGTGCTTATTCACACGCTTCGGCAGAACTATCCGAACGCGCAGAATGCCGATATCGTGAATTACTTGGTCACGGCATTCTGTCCGGTGGTGAACCAGTTGAGCGGACTTGGTGATGCCGAAAAGCAGGCTCGCATGGATACGTTCACACAGCAGGTCGCGTCGCAGCTATATTAGCACCCTGCACGAAGGCTTTCCTGCCGCCCCGCTACCGCCACTGGATAGCCTGGGTCCGCGCACCCGGCCGTGGCTGACGATCGGCGCGTTGATCGCGGCCTCGGTGCTGTCGCTGCTGGACCGGATCAGCCTCAGTCTGATGGTGCCTGCCATTCAGGCCGACCTTCACCTGAGCGACGTGCAGATCAGCCTGCTGCTGGGTCTCGCCTTCTCCGCTTTCTATGGCGTCGCCGCGCTGCCTGTCGGTTGGCTGGTGGACCGAACCGACCGGCGGGTCGTGGTCGGCGCCGGCATCGCGCTCTGGTCGGTGATGACGGCCGGCTGCGGCATGGCCGGCAGCTTCGGCCACTTGTTTCTGGCACGCGCCGGCGTCGGCGTGGGGGAGGCGACGTTGCAGCCGGCCAGCCAGTCGATCATCGCCGACATCGCCCCGAAACAGGACCTGCCCTGGGCGATGACCATCTTCGGCACGGGCGCCATGCTGGGGGCCGCGCTGGCCTTCGCCCTGGGTGGCGCCATCATCGGCGCGGTTTCGGCGCTGCCGCCTCTTGTCATCCCGGGGTTCGGGGCGCTCGCCGCGTGGCAGAACTCGTTCCTTGCGCTGGGCCTGCCGGGTCTCGTCGCTGCTCCATTCATTGCCCTCTGCATCACGGAACCGCGCATTACCGAGACAGGGCGGCAACGCATTTCC
>CAINEA010000427.1 GCA_903847525.1 uncultured Acetobacteraceae bacterium
AGCTCCGCCCGCCAGGCCGGCAGGGTCTGGCCGGGGCGGGCGTAGATGAGGTCGAAGGACAGCCGGGGGAAAATCTCGCGCGCGAGATCGAGCGCCGCCATCGCCTGGCCGACGCTGTGCTGCCGGCCGAGCCGCGCGAGATCGGCGGCATCGAGGCTCTGCACGCCCAGCGACACCCGGTTGACGCCCCCCTGCCGATACGCGCGAAACCGGCTCGCCTCGACGCTGGTCGGGTTGGCCTCCAGCGTGATCTCGATGTCCTCGGCCGGGGTGAACAGCCGGTGGGCATCGTCCAGCAGGGCGGCGACCGTCTCGGGTTCCATCAGGCTGGGTGTGCCGCCGCCAAAGAAGACCGAGGTCAGGCGGCGCGGGCCGAGGCGGGCGGCTTCCCAGGCCAGTTCGGCGCGCAGGGCTGCGCGGAAGCGTTCCTGCGGGATGCGTTCGCGGACATGCGAGTTGAAGTCGCAATACGGACACTTGGCCAGGCAGAACGGCCAGTGGATATAGAGGGCGAGCGGTTCCATCAGCGGAGATATGGGGAATGTCGGTCAGCGATGCGGCGGGTGGCGAAGGCGGATCGGTGGAGCGGGTGCGTGCGGCGCTGCTTGCGGCAGGTCATGACGACACCGTCGCTGTGTTTCCCGCCGGCACCCGCACGGCGGCGGACGCGGCGGCCGCGGTCGGCTGCGACGTGGCGCAGATTGCCAAGTCCATCGTGTTCCGTGCCGGGTCCCGGGCTGCGGTGATCATCACCTCCGGCGCCAACCGGGTCGATCCGGCATTGGCGGCGGCGGCGCTGGGCGTGAGCCTGACGCGGGCGGATGCGACCTGGGTGCGTGGCGTGACCGGCTTTGCGGTCGGCGGCGTTTCGCCGATCGGGCATCTGTCGCCGCCATTGTTGCTGTTGGATGAGGATCTGCTGGCGCTGGACCCGATTTGGGCGGCGGGGGGCTCCCCGAGCCATGTGTTTCGCACGTCACCGGCGGAGCTGCTGCGCATCACGGGTGCGCCGGTTGGGCGGGTGAAACTCGTTTAGCGTCCGGATCGAGGAAGCGGACGATCCGGGCGCCGAACAGTTTGTCGAAGGCGGGATCGTAGACGCCGTCATGGCCGCGCGGCTGATCGGGCTGGAAGATCGGCTGCAGCTTGATGGCCTGGTCGCGGCCGAGTTGCCGGATCATAGCCTCGCGGGCCTGTGGGCCCGGGTCGAGTGGGTCGTCGGCGAACAGCGCGATGACCAGCCGCGTGTTCGGCGCGTGGCCGGCGGCGCGTAGCAGGGCGTCGAAATCGGCCAGCGCCTGCGGTTGCCGCTCGGGACTTGTGCCATGCGCGGCGGGAGAGAAGGCGGCCACGCCGTCGGCCAGGCCGGGATGGGACAGCACCGTCAGGGCGATCCAGGCGCCGCGCGAATGCCCGGCGACGATGATGCGCTGGTAGCCCCCGGTGCGCAGGGCGGTGAGTGCGTTGGCTAATTGTTCGCCGCCGGTGGCCAGGGGGTCCTGGCCGGGCGTGCGGTCGAAGCGCCAGATGTCGTAGCCATGGCTGGCCGCGTGGCGGACCCAGGCGGGTTCGGGCGGAAGGGCCTGGGTGTTGGCGTCGTAGGCGCCGTGCAGCCAGACCAGGGCGCCTCGCGCCAGCTCCGGACCGCGCGGCTGGAATGCCGGTGAGGGCTGTAGAGGAGCTGCCGGCGGCAAGGCCGCGTTAGCCCAGCCTGGTGCGGCCAGGACAAAGGCAAGCAGGATCAGTCGAAGCATGACGCCAGCAATTGGGCGAAGGCGCGCGCCCGATGGCTGGTGGCGTGCTTCTCGTCCGGGTCCGTCTCGCCGTAGGTGAGGCTGCCGCCGGCGGGGACGAACATCGGGTCGTAGCCGAAGCCGAGCGTGCCGCGTGGCGGCCAGGCGATCTGTCCGTCGACGCGGCCGAGGAAGCTTTCGGTATGGCCGTCCGGCCAGGCGAGGCAGAGCACGCAGACGAACCAGGCGCGTTTGTCTTCGTCGGAGCCGATGGCTTGGTGGACACGGTCCATGGCGGCGGCGAAATCCTTCTCCGGACCCGCCCAGCGCGCCGAAAGCACGCCGGGCGCGCCATCCAGGGCCGCCGCGCAGAAGCCACTGTCATCCGCCAGGGCCGGCAGGCCGGAGGCGCGGGCGGCCGCCAGGGCCTTCAGCCGGGCGTTGCCGGCGAAATCGGGTTCGGTTTCCTCCGGCTCCGGCAGGCCGAGCTCGCCGGCGGAAACGATTTCCACCGCGTGCGGGCGCAGCAGCTCGGCGATTTCGCGCAGCTTGCCTTTGTTGTGGCTGGCCAGGACGAGCCTGGCGCCGCGGGCGAGCCTGCGGGCCATCAGACCGAAGCCACCGCAGCCAACTGGGCGGCGAACAGCTCGCCGGTGCCCTTGCGCGCGAGCGTGAGCAATTGGGCGAATTCCGCTTCGGCGAAGGCGGTCTTTTCCGCCGTCGCCTGGATTTCGACGATCCCGCCCGCGTCGGTCAGCACGAAATTGCCGTCGGCGTCGGCGGCGCTGTCCTCGGCGTAGTCCAGATCGAGCACCGGCATGCCCTCATGGATGCCGCAGGAAATGGCGGCGACCTGTCCGAGGAGCGGCACTGCAGAGATAACGTTCATCTTCTTTAGATGGTTAAAGGCGATCGCCATCGCCACCCAGGCGCCGGTAATCGCGGCGCAGCGGGTGCCACCATCGGCGTTCAGCACGTCGCAATCCAGCGTGATGGTCATCTCGCCCATCGCCGCACGGTCCACCACGGCGCGCAGGCTGCGCCCGATCAGGCGCTGGATTTCCTGGGTGCGGCCGGATTGCTTGCCACGGGCGGCCTCTCGGTCGCCGCGCGTGTGGGTCGCGCGGGGCAGCATGCCGTATTCGGCGGTGATCCAGCCCTCGCCCTTGCCGCGCATGAACGGCGGCACGCGACCTTCCACGCTGGCGGCGCAGAGCACTTCTGTGCGGCCCATGCGGATCAGGCAGGAGCCCTCCGCGTGGTGGGAAAAGCCGGTGGTCATGGAAACGGAGCGGAGCGCGTCGGGGGCGCGGCCGGATGGGCGCATGGAACTGTCCTTTGGATTTAGATGGGGATCATACAGCTAGCCGGCGTGTGCGGCGAGTGCGTTGGACCGGCTGGAACCAATGATTGACCCCACCCTTGGCGCTACCTACCTTCAAGGCTGGAGTCTTTGCCGATGAACAAGCCCGTCAACCCGTCCGCGCCACGCGGGACGGCCCGTCCGGGAAATGTCCCGCCGGGTCTGGTTCCGGCTGGTCTGGCCCCCGCACTCGACCCACGCTCGGCAGCGGTGCTGCGCGAGATCGTCGAACAATACGTTGAGACCGGCGAGCCGGTGGGTAGCCGTACGCTGTCGCGCCGCCTGCCGCTGGCGCTCTCGCCGGCGACGATCCGCAATGTGATGGCGGATCTGACCGATGCGGGATTGCTGTTCGCGCCGCACACCTCGGCCGGGCGGTTGCCGACGGATCTGGGTCTTCGGTTGTTCGTGGACGGGCTGCTGCATTTCGGCGAGCTGGCGGAGGACGACCGCGAGTCGATCACCGCGGCGCTGGCCGCCTCCGGCCGGTCGCTGGAAGATACCCTGGCGGATGCCTCGACTATGCTGTCCGGGCTGTCGGCCGCGGCCGGGTTGGTGCTGGCGCCGAAATCGGATGGGGCGCTGCGGCACATCGAATTCGTCCCGCTCGGCCCCGGACGGGCGCTGGTGGTGCTGGTGAATGCCGACGGGCATGTGGAGAACCGGGTGATCGACACCCCGCCCGGCCTGCCGCCCTCGGCGCTGCAACAGGCCGGCAACTACCTGAATTCCCGCCTGTCCGGCCGGCCGCTGACGGAATTACGGGAGATTGTGTCGGGGGAGATTGCCGCCAACCGGACCGAACTCGATGAACTGACGACGCAGGTGGTGGCGACCGGACTCGCGACCTGGACCGGCGACGGGCTGAAGGGCATGTGGGGCGGCAGCCTGATCGTGCGCGGGCAGGCCCGGCTGCTGTCGGACGTGACGGAGATCGAGCGTCTGGCGGCGATCCAGGCGCTGTTCGAGCGGCTGGAGACGCAGGAGACGATGCTTCGGCTGTTGGATCTGGCCGAAAGCTCCGAGGGCGTGCGGATCTTCATAGGTGCGGAAAGCGGCCTTTTCGGCACCACCGGGGTATCCATGGTGGTGGCGCCGGCGCGCGGTGAAGGCGGGCGGATCGTCGGCGCGATCGGTGTGATCGGGCCGACGCGGATCAATTATGGCCGGATCATCCCGGTGGTGGATTACACGGCGCGGGTGATCGGGCGACTGCTGGGGTAGGCAAAGGGATTTTTTGCTGCGATGCGGAGCATTTTCTCGGTAGGGTCATTTTTCCCCAGAAGCAGCAACCGACCGCCTCCGCTTTCGACGCGCGCGGACTGCCCAATCCACCCCCTATAGCAAGGTGCAATGTGCAAATCCGTGTCGGCTATGAGTTGATCTATGACTGTCCGCAGCCGACGCCGATGATGCTGGTGGTGAATATCCATCATTCCCGCGCAGGGGACATCGTTGTTCCCGATCATCTGACCACCGCTCCCTGGGTATCGGTGGCCGGCTATCACGACCGGTTCGGCAATTGGTGCAGCCGGATCATCGCCCCGCAGGGGCGCATACGGATCGCCAGCGCCGGAGTTCTGCGGGACGATGGGGCGTTGGACCCGGTCCTGCCCTGGGCCGAGCAGCATCAGGTGCAGGACCTGCCGCCGGACGTGCTGGAATTCCTGCTCGGCAGCCGCTACTGCGAGACCGATCGCCTGTCCGAGACGGCCTGGGCGCTATTCAGCCAGACCCCGATGGGTTGGGCCCGGGTGCAGGCGATCTGTGACTTCGTTCACAATCATATCCAGTTCAGCTATGCGGATGCGCGCCCCACCCGCACCGCGTGGGAAGCCTTCAACGAGCGGCGCGGCGTGTGCCGGGACTATGCGCATCTGGCGGTCGCGTTCTGCCGGTGCATGAACATTCCCGCCCGTTATTGCACGGGCTATCTCGGCGATATCGGCGTACCGCCACCCTATGGCCCGATGGACTTTGCGGGCTGGTTCGAAGCCTATCTCGGCGGTGCCTGGCATACCTTCGATCCCCGTAACAATGTGCCGAGGCGCGGGCGGGTTCTGATGGCGAGGGGGCGGGATGCGGTGGACGTGGCGATCACCACGACTTTCGGCCCGAACACACTGGCGAGTTTCCAGGTTTGGACGGACGAAGTGGTAGGGCCGCCGATCATCGGCCTGGCATGATCATCCGGTTATGCCGGGCATGTCTCGCGGGGATGGAAAATCGTGGCTGGATTGCCCGTCTTTTGCTTGCCTCGCCTGCTTTGTCGTCCTAACTGAGGCCCATGAGCACTGAACCTGAACATCCCCACGCTGGCCCCGATGGCGAGACGGCCGCCGGGTCCGGTATCGACGCCCCGCAAACCCCCGAACAGCTGATGCAGGCGGCGAGCGCACGCATTGCCGAACTGGAAGGCGAACTTGCGGAAATGAAGGAACGCTGGATGCGCGCGGAGGCGGAAACCGCCAATGTCCGTGCCCGCGCCAAGCGTGACGTGGACGAAACCCGGCAATACGCCGTGCAGAAATTCGCCACCGACGTGGTCGAGGCGGCGGAGAACTTGCGCCGCGGCCTGGACAGCCTGCCCACGCCCGAGACCGGCGAGCCGGCGATCGTGACCAAGCTGCGCGAGGGCTTCGAGGGCGTGGAACGCAGCTTCCTCGCCCTGCTTGAGCGTAACGGGATCAAGAATTCCGATCCGACCGGGGCGGTGTTCGATCCCAACCTGCACCAGGCGATGGCCGAGCAGGAGAGCGAGGCGCATCCCCCCGGCACCGTCATGCATGCCTGGTCGCAGGCCTGGACGCTGAACAACCGCCTGCTGCGGCCAGCGATGGTCGTGGTCGCCAAGGCGCCACCGGCGGAGCTGGCGGCGGAAAAATCGAAGTTGAATACGTCTGCCTGAGCCGAGAGACCCGGTCCGCCGGACTCGCGGGCGTGCCGGGTATTTTTGCGGGTCAGGAAAACAGCACAGTTGCTCGAAAATCGTGCATGCAGCCCTTGCCCGGCCGGTTCGCGGGTCATACATCTTCTGACGTTAAACCATAGGGACGCGTGCGGTGCTTCGGGCTGCGCGATTCCGCTGAAAGGAAAACAAAATGAGTAAAGTTATTGGTATCGATCTCGGCACCACGAACTCCTGCGTTGCCATCATGGAAGGCAAGGATGTCCGGGTTATCGAGAACAGCGAGGGCGCGCGTACCACCCCCTCGATGGTTGCCTTCACCGATGGCGGCGAGCGTCTGGTAGGTCAGTCCGCCAAGCGCCAGGGCGTAACCAACCCGACCAACACGCTGTATGCCGTCAAGCGCCTGATCGGCCGGCGCTATGACGATCCGATCGTGGGCAAGGACAAGGGTCTGGTCCCTTACGCCATCGTTAAGGGCGACAACGGCGACGCGTGGGTGGAAGCCCGCGGCGAGAAATACGCCCCGAGCCAGGTCAGCGCCTTTATCCTCGGCAAGATGAAGGAAACCGCGGAGGCCTATCTCGGCGAGCCGGTTTCCCAGGCCGTCATCACGGTTCCCGCCTACTTCAATGACGCTCAGCGCCAGGCCACCAAGGAAGCAGGCGAGATCGCCGGCCTCAATGTGCGCCGTATCATCAACGAGCCTACAGCAGCAGCGCTGGCTTATGGCCTTGACAAACAACACAAAGACAGCAAGATAGCCGTATTCGACCTCGGTGGCGGTACGTTCGACGTATCCGTACTGGAACTGGGTGATGGCGTATTTGAAGTAAAATCTACCAATGGTGATACGCACCTGGGCGGTGACGACTTTGATAAAGTGGTGATGGACTACCTGGCCGATGAATTCAAGAAAGACGAAGCGATCGACCTTCGCAAAGACCCCATGGCCTGGCAGCGTTTGAAAGAGGCTGCTGAAAAAGCAAAGATCGAGCTGTCTTCTTCACAGGAAACAGAGATCAACCTGCCATATATTACCGCAGTTGATGGCGCACCAAAACACCTGGTACGTAAAATGACCCGTGCTAAGTTCGAGCAGCTTTCTGATAGCCTCGTTGAGCGCACACTGGAGCCTTGCCGCAAAGCATTGAAAGACGCAGGCATCACTGCCGCTGAAATAGATGAGGTGATACTGGTAGGTGGTTCTACACGTATCCCTAAAGTACAGGAAGTGGTAGAAAAATTCTTTGGCAAGAAACCGCACAAGGGTGTGAACCCGGACGAAGTGGTTGCCATTGGCGCAGCTATACAGGGTGGTGTACTTACCGGTGATGTGAAAGATGTGTTACTCCTCGACGTAACTCCACTTTCCCTCGGTATCGAAACAATGGGTGGTGTAATGACACGCCTTATCGAATCAAATACTACTATCCCTACCAAGAAGAGCGAAACCTTCTCTACGGCCAGCGACAGCCAGCCCAGCGTAGAAATAAATGTAATTCAGGGTGAGCGCCCAATGGCTAAGGACAACAAGAACCTCGGCCGCTTCATCCTCGATGGCATACCACCTGCACCACGCGGCGTGCCGCAGATCGAAGTGATCTTTGATATCGACGCAAATGGCATGTTGCACGTTACCGCTAAGGATAAGGGCACCGGCAAGCAGCAGAACATACGCATAGAAGCCGGCAGCGGTCTGAACAAGGAAGAAGTAGAGCGCATGAAGAATGAGGCTAAGGCCAACGAAGCCGAAGACAAGAAAGTGCGTGAGCGCGTAGAGAAGCTGAACAAAGCCGATGGCCTGGTATTCAACACAGAAAAACAACTGAAAGAATACGGCGACAAGATACCAGCCGACAAACGCGGCCCGATAGATGAAGCAGTTGAAAAACTGAAAGCAGCGCAAAAAGCCGAAGACCTTGACGGTATAGATAAAGCCGAAGAAGAGCTGAACAAAGCCTGGATGGCCGCCAGCGAAGATATGTACAAAGCAGGCCAGACACCTGGCGCTGATGGCGCTCCGCATGACGGCCAGCAACAGCAGCACGCCGGTGGTCCAGAAGGCAACGTAGCTGATGCTGTGTA
>CAINEA010000428.1 GCA_903847525.1 uncultured Acetobacteraceae bacterium
GACGATCGAGTCGCGCAGCATTGGCTCCAGCGCGACGGCTTCCGGCCGGAGCACGCGGGCGGCGGGCAGGCCGACCGCGTGATCCTGCAACTCATCGGCCAGGTTCAACACCGCCATCGCGCCACCGGCGATCGCCGCGGCCTGGATGGCAAGCTCGCCGCCCTCGGCCGCCGGATGGGTCTGGGTCAGGTGATCGGCATAGCCCAGCAAGGTCATTGCCGGGGCGCGCAGTTCGATCGCGGCGAGCCGCATGGTTCGGATGGCCGCCTGCTCATCGGCCAGCGCCCGGTCCCGCATCCGGATGGCGCCGTCCAGGGTTCGGCGTTGGAAGCGCAGCCGCCATGCCATACCAGCGATCCCGGCCGCACTGACCAGCAGCACCAGCAGGAACATCATCGTGGAAGGAGGTGGAATGGGCATGGCCCATGCTAGCGCGCGCTGGGAAAAGACCGGTTAACGTGGCCGTCCCGGCCGTCTCCAAAAACAACAAAGGCCCGCCGAAGCGAGCCTTGATGTAGCTAAGTAACCGTCGCGCCGATCAGGCCGCGGCGGCTTCCTTCTTGGCCTTGGCGCGCAGAATGCGGCGTTTCACGGTCTGCGCTTCCTCGGGAAGGTTGCGGTTCGGCGTGGAGAGCAGGAACGCGTCGATCCCGCCATTATGCTCCACGGTGCGCATCGCACGGGTGGACACACGCATGCGGATGGGCTCGTTCAGAATGTCGGACAACATCGACACTTCCTGCAGGTTGGGCAGGAAACGCCGGCGGGTCTTGTTGTTCGCATGGCTGACATTGTTACCAGACAGCACAGTCTTGCCCGTGATCTCGCAGCGGCGGGACATGTCGAAAACCCTCAATAAATACGGAAGGCGCGCAAAGCCGGGCGCGCCGGTTGGTCGGAAGCCGTGCCTTATGGCGAATGGGCTGCCGGGAGTCAAGCCGGCGGGGCGATCCGAGGAAGGGAAACAAGGCCAAGGGCCCCGCCCCAGGACCCCGCTAAGGGCTCGCCCCCAGGACCCTGTACTGGTTTGGAAGGTTTCCAAAGGCAAGCCTGTTGCGGGGGGCTGGGGGCAGAGCCCCTCGCCTTGGTTCCCTAATTCGATTGCCCAGACGGCATGTTCTCGGCCATGCGTCGCATGTCGCCGCCACGCACGGAGGCGATGGCATTGTTCAGGATCTGCACCACCCCGTCGTCGCTCATGGAGCGCGACAGCAGCCCCAACGCGCCGCCGAGCAGGGCCGAGGCGATGGCCAGCGAACCTACGTTCTGTCCGACCATGTACTCGATCGCCTTGTCCACGACGGCGCCGGCGTGGCTGAGATCGGCCGGCGGATCGCGGTCGGCATCGGGTTTCGTGTCACTCATCGAATGGGTCCCTTCTGGTGATCGCCGCGGCGAGCTTATTGCGCGGCGACGGATTGGCTGGTTCCTGTCTCCGAGGCGTGGCCGATATCCGTCTCCACGGCATCGGGCTCGGATTCGGATTCGGGAAGTTCGTCCTGTTCGGCCTGCAGCGCCCACATGCGGGCGAAGACGCCGCCCTTGGTCAGCAATTCGGCATGGCTGCCGCGCTCGGCCACCAGGCCGTCGGACAGCACGATGATCTCGTCGGCATCCACCACGGTGGACAGGCGATGGGCGATCACCAGCGTGGTGCGATGGCGGGAGACGGCGCGCAAAGCGATCTGGATGTCCTGTTCGGTTCGGCTGTCGAGCGCGCTGGTGGCTTCGTCCAGCAGCAGGATTCTCGGGTCCTTCAGGATGGTGCGGGCGATCGCCACGCGCTGCTTTTCCCCGCCCGACAGCTTCAGGCCGCGTTCGCCGACCCTTGTGTCGTAGCCTTCCGGCAGCTTCAGGACGAAATCATGCACCTGGGCGGCGCGGGCTGCCGCCTCGATCTCCTCCTGCGTCGCGTTCGGCAGACCATAAGCGATGTTGTAGCGGATGGTGTCGTTGAAAAGCACCGTGTCCTGTGGGACCACGCCGATGGCGGCGCGCAGGCTTTCCTGCGTCACGTCGCGGATGTCCTGGCCATCGATCATCACGCGCCCGGCGGTGGTGTCGTAGAAGCGGAACAGCAGCCGGCTGATGGTTGACTTTCCGGCGCCGGTGGGGCCGACGATGGCCAGCTTGCCGCCGGCGGGAATGGTGAAATCGATGCCCTTCAGGATCTCGCGGTCCGGGTTGTAGCCGAAATGCACGCCCTCGAACCGAACCTCTCCGGCCGGACCGTCGGCCAGATGCGCCGCAAGCGCGGTGGCGCCGGGTCGGTCGGAGATTTCCGGGTCCACCCGCATCAGGCGGAACATCTGCTCCATGTCCACCAGGCCCTGCTTGATCTCGCGGTAGACGAAGCCGAGCATGTTCAGCGGCTGGTAGAGCTGCATCAGGTATGTGTTCACCAGCACGAAGCGCCCGACGCTCATGGAGCCGTCCTGCACACCCTGCGCCGCCATCAACATCACCACCGCGAGGCCGACGGCGATGATCGCCGCCTGGCCCAGGTTCAGCATGTTCAGCGTAACCTGATTACGCACCGCCGCGCGCTCGTAGCGCGCCAGGGACTCGTCGTAACGGGCAGCTTCATGCACCTCGTTGCCGAAATACTTCACCGTCTCGTAGTTCAGCAGGCTGTCGATCGCCTTGGTCTGCGCGTCGCTGTCGCTTTCGTTCATCACCCGGCGGATCCGCACGCGGCGGTTGGTGAAATACAGCGTGAAGCTCATGTAGAGGGACACGGCCAGGAACGTGACCAGGGCGAACCGCCAGTCGAACATCACCCACAGGATGGTGGTCACCATCAGCATTTCGATGATCGTGGGGATGACGTTGAAGATCGTCATCCGCAGCATCTGCTGGATGCCCAGCGTGCCGCGCTCGATCGCGCGCGACAGCCCACCGGTCTGGCGGTCCATGTGGAAGCGCAGCGACAGCCGGTGCATGTGCTGGAAGGTTTCCAGCGCCACCCGGCGGGCGGCCTGCATCTGCACGGAGGCGAAGACCGCGTCGCGCATTTCCCCGAAGCCGGAGGCGGCGACGCGCAGCAGGCCGTAGGCGATGATCAGGGCGGAGGGAATCAGCAGCAGGGTGCCGGCGGCACCGGCCGCGGCGCCCATCTTCGGGGCCAGCGCATCCACCGCGTGGCTGTAGACGATCGGCACATAGACCGTGGCGATCTTGCTGAGCACCAGGAAGCTCATTGCGACGACGACGCGGGTGCGCGAGCGCAGGTCGTCGCGCGGCCAGAGATAGGGCAACAACGAGCCGATCGTTGCCAGCGTTGAGCGTTCCGCCACCGGCGCGCCCGCCGGCCTGCCAGCATTGGTTGCACCTGTCTTGGGCGGGGCGGCCGGCATGGTATGAGGGGTCCCGAGAGAGCGCATGGAACGCATGTGGCATGTCACCCCTCTCATGGAAAGGTAACGCCTATGCAAGGCAGTCAATCGGAGCCGGGTTTTCTCCGCCATATCCTGGCCTGCCACACCGCCTCCCTGCCCGGCGCGCGCGTGGCCTTTCGCATCCGGCGCGGTGAAGGCGGGGGCAAGGACGCGCCGGTGGGGTGGCTGCTGCCCCCCATCGCGGCGGCGCTGGCGGAATTTCCGGAGATCGAAAGCGGACCGGAAGGTGTGACGCTGACCGACCCGGCCGCCTTGCCGGGGCTTGCCAGGGCGCTGGCCGACCGTGGGCTGCTGCGCTGGCGCGGCGAGGCGTTCGACGTGCGAACCTTGCGCGGCCATGAGATCGTGGCGCAGATCGACCGCGGCGCGCTGCCGGTGTTCGGCATTGCCGCCGAGGGCGTACATGTGAATGGGCTGGTCGGCGATCCGCAAAAACCGGAGGCGTTGCGGCTCTGGGTCGCGCGGCGGGCGGACGACAAGGCGCTCGATCCCGGCAAGTTCGACCATATCGTCGCCGGCGGCGTTCCGGCGGGACTGGGCACCGAGGAAACCCTGATCAAGGAAGCGATGGAGGAAGCCTCCATCCCCGCCGAACTGGCGGCCAAAGCGAGGCCTGTGGCGGTTCTATCCTATGCGATGGAACGCCCGGAGGGCCTGCGGCGCGACCGGTTGCACTGCTTCGACCTGTTCGTGCCCGAGGCGTTCAATCCGCATCCGCTGGACGGCGAGGTCGCCGGCTTCGAATTATGGACCATGGAGCAGGTTTTCCGGCTTGTGCGCGACACCGACGCCTTCAAGTTCAATGTGAACCTAGTGCTGATCGACCTGTTCCTGCGCCTGGGGATGATCGGGGGGGAAGCAGGCGCGGAATTGCGTGCCGCACTCCAAAACGGACCCGCCTGACCCGTCCCCGGGTCAGGCGGGCGATGCTCAGGTCTCGGAAGAGGCGGCGGTGATCGGGATTTCCCGGGGTTCCGGCTGATCGCCGGTGCCGGGGGCGCGATGGTCCACACGCGGTTCGAACCGGGCCTCGCCCCGAGTGTCGCCGCGGTTATCGCTCCGGTTGTCGCCACGCGGCTCTCCGCGTTGCTCGTTCCTTTGTTCGTGGCGCTGCTGGCCACGCTGCTGGCCGTCGTCGGCATCCTGGCCGCGCTGGCGGCCTTCCTGGGACCGATTTTCCTGGGGCCGGCTATCCTGGCGGACCTCGGCGCGCTCACCGGAATCTGGGTCGTCGCTCGACTCGCCGGACGGCTCCGCGTCGCCATAGCGGCGTTGACCGCCCTGCTGGGGACTGCCCTGCTGGGTTTGCTGAACCGCCTGGTTCATCGCGTTGATAATGCGGAAATAATGCTCGGCGTGCTGGAAGTAGCTTTCCGCCATTACCCGGTCCCCGCCGCTGGTCGCGTCGCGGCCGAGCTGCAGGTATTTCTCGAACAGCTGCTGCGCGGTGCCGCGCACGCGGACATCGGGGCCGCTGCTGTCAAACACGTGGTTGCGGTTCAGGGGGATATTGCCGCCCTGGTGGCGAACCGGACCGCCCCCACCACCGCCGCCACCACC
>CAINEA010000429.1 GCA_903847525.1 uncultured Acetobacteraceae bacterium
GCCATTGCTGTCGGATAGCACCTACGCCGCCTTCGACGGCGCGATCACGGCGCGGGACGCGGCCGGCCAGACGCAGGTCAGCGAAATGCGCGCGATCCAGGCCTCCACGATCGAGCATGCGGAACTGGCCGGCAGCATTGCAAAGCTGACGGTCCGCTTCGTGTCCGACCAGATCAGCTACACTAAGGATGCCAATGGCAATCCGGTGGCGGGAACCGACGCGGTAACCGAACTGGTGGATCTGTGGAGCTTCGAGCACGATTTGTCATCGCGCGACCCCATATGGCGTCTGGTCGCCGCGACATCGGCCTGAGCCCAGCTTGCTGATTTTCATGCCGCAGCTTCGCCGCCTGTTCGCAGGCGCCGCCCCGCTATTCATTCTGTTTGCGCTGGTCGGTTGCGCTGGCTCTGGCGGGCCCGAGCCTGCCACGCTGACCTCGGTCAGCTTCGACGCCCTGCCCGGCTGGAAGGCCGACGGCGCCTGGTCGGCCGTGCCCGCCCTGCTGCGCACTTGCGGCGGCCTGGCCGACATGCCGGCCGGCCAATCGCTCGGCGGCAACGGAGACGCGGCACGGCTGGCCGGCACCGCCGGACAGTGGGCCGGTATTTGCGCCGCCGCGGAGCAGCTTCGCCCTCGCGACGATGCTGCCGCGCAGGCCTTCTTCGAAGGTTATTTCCAACCCTATGCGATGACGGTGAACGGCCGAAGCGAGGCGCTGTTCACCGGTTACTACGAACCGGAAGTGCAAGGCGCTCGGCGGCGCGGTGGGCGCTACCAGACACCGGTCCTGGCTTTGCCCAAGGACCTCGTGCAGGCACCGGCCAGTCAGCCCAATGCTCCCCTGTCCGTGGGGCGGATGAGCAACGGGCAGTTGGTTCCCTATTACGACCGTGCCCAGATCGACCGCGGCGCACTGGCCAATCGCGGCCTGGAAATCTTCTGGCTGACCGATCCGGCGGACGCGTTCTTCCTGCAGATCCAGGGTTCCGGCCGGGTTCGGCTGCCGAACGGGCCCATCGCGCGGGTCGGCTATGCCGGCAAGAACGGCCAGACTTATGTGCCTATTGGCCGGCTGCTAGTGGAGCGCGGAGAGATGTCGGCCGATCAGGTTTCGATGCAGAGCATCCGCGCCTGGCTCGCCACCCACCCGGACAAGGCGAAGGCGCTGATGGACGAGAACCCGTCCTATGTATTCTTCCGCGAACTGGCGGGCCTGCCCACCGACGAGGGTGCCCCGGGAGCAATGGGCGTGCCGCTGACACCCGGGCGTTCGCTGGCCGTGGACCCGCAGGTGCTGCCGCTGGGTGTGCCCGTGTACGTGGAGACCACGGATCCGCTGACCGGCACGGCGCTGGACCGGCTGACCCTGGCGCAGGACACCGGTGGTGCCATCAAGGGCGCGCTGCGCGGCGACCTGTTCTGCGGCTGGGGCCCGGAAGCGGAAAGCCGTGCCGGCCGGATGCGCCAGCCGGGCCGGGCCTGGCTGCTGCTGCCGCGTGCGCTGCCGGCGACCTGAGCGGTGGACGCGGCGGCCGATCCACATCGGCTGAGCGAGCATCGCCTGTTGCTAGGCGATTGCCTGGACGTGCTGCCGACGCTGGATGCCGCGTCGGTGGATGTGGTGGTTACCTCTCCGCCCTATAACCTTGGCATCGCCTATCGCAGCTATGCCGACCGGCTGGGTGAGCGGGCCTATCTGGACTGGCTGGTGGAAGTCGCTGGGCAGGTGCGCCGGGTGATGGCGCCGGATGGATCGTTCTTCCTAAACATCACCGGGTCTTCCAAGGCGCCGTGGCTGCCGTTCGAGCTGATCGTGCGGCTGCGGAACCTGTTCGTGCTGCAGAACCACATCACCTGGATCAAGTCGGTGGCGATCGGCGAGGATTCGGTCGGGCATTTCAAGCCGGTGGGTGGGAAGCGCTTCCTGCACCACAATCACGAGCATATTTTCCACCTGACGCTGAGTGGCGAGGTGCAACTGGATCGACTGGCGATCGGGGTGCCGTTCAAGGACAAGTCCAACATCGCCAGGCGCGGCCATGCGCAGGATATGCGCTGCCGGGGCAACACCTGGTTCATTCCGTACGAGACGGTGAAGAGCCGGGCCCAGAAATTCCATCATCCGAGCACCTTCCCGGTGGATCTGCCGCGCTGGTGCATCCGGCTGCACGGCAAGCCGGACGCCTGGGTGCTGGATCCGTTCATGGGCACCGGCACCACGATGGTAGCGGCGGCGATGGAAGGCGCACGGGGGATCGGGATCGAACTCGACCCGACCTATCTGGCGATCGCCAGGGAACGGCTGGGCGATTTGGACAAGACTAGCCTCGGCGACAGCGGGGACATAGATTGACCTCCATGTCCGACAAAAAACCGCGCGTCGCCTTGTTCGTCACCTGTCTGGTGGATCTGCACCGCCCCACGGTGGGATTCGCCGCGATCCGGCTGCTGGAGCAGGCCGGGTGCCAGGTGGAGGTGCCGCGGGCGCAGACCTGCTGCGGCCAGCCGGCCTACAATACCGGGGACCGCGAGACCGCGCGCGAATTGTCGGCTGGGATCGTGGATGCGTTCATCGGCTATGACTATGTCGTGGTGCCGTCGGGTTCCTGCGGCGGGATGCTGCGCCACCATCTGCCGCATCTGTTCGACGACGATCCCAACCTGCGCGCCCGCGCCGACGCGCTGGCGGCGAAGACCTACGAACTGGTTTCGTTCCTGACCGATGTGTTGGGCATCGAGCAAGTAGCCGCGAAAACTTTGGAAACCTTCACCTACCACGACAGCTGCTCCGGGCTGCGCGAGCTCGGCGTGAAGCAGCAGCCGCGCGCGCTGCTGGCCGCGATGGGCGCGACGGTGACCGAGATGAAGGAGCCGGAAATCTGCTGCGGCTTCGGCGGCACGTTCTGCGTCAAGTATCCGGACATCTCCGTGCGCATGGTGTCCGACAAGACCGCGGATATCGCCGCGACGGGTGCCACCACGGTGCTCGCCGGCGACATGGGCTGCCTGCTGAACATCGCCGGGCGGCTGAAGCGCGAGGGCCATGCAACTCAGGCGCGGCATGTCGCCGAGGTGCTTGCGGGCATGACCGGCGACCTGCCGGCGATCGGCGAGGCCAAGGGCTGATATTCACCCCGGCCGGGTATAGCCGGTGACGGCCACCCATCGCCTGGCGCTGGTGATCGGTTTCACCCAGACGCTTGCCTATGTCACGACATTCTATGTGCCCTCCGTAATCATCGGCGCGGTCTCCGCATCGATGGGCGCGTCGCCCGCCTTGCTGCTCGGCGGGTTTTCCTGCGCTCTGCTGGTCAATGGGTTCGCGGCGCCGCGCATCGGCCGGCTGATCGACCGGACCGGCGGGCGGGAGGTTCTGGCCGCCGGGTCCATGGTGCTGGCTGCTGGGCTGCTCCTGATGGCGGCGGTGCCGACGTTGATCGGCTGGTATGTCTCCTGGGGGCTGATGGGGGTCGGTATGGCGCTGGGGCTTTATGACGCCGCCTTCGCCACCATCGGACGGCTGCTGGGGGCAGCTTCGCGTCCCACCATCGTCGGCGTGACGCTAATGGGTGGCCTCGCGTCCTCGATCGGCTGGTCGATGGGCTGGCTGGTCGATCTGGTCGGCTGGCGGGAGACGCTGCTGATCTATGCCGCGATCAATCTGCTGGTGAACCTGCCGCTGGAGCTATGGCTGATCCCGCGCGCCGCCCCGGAGGCGCCAGCGCCGCGGGACAGCGAGGGCAGGGCGGCGGACGCGCTGCCGAGGGGCATGTTATGGATGTTCGTGCTGCTGGCGGTGTTCTTCTCGATCCGTTCGGCGATGACCACGGCCTTCTCGGTGCATTCGCTGGCGTTGATGCAGGGTTTGGGTCTGTCTGCCGCCGGCGCTGTTGGGGCGCTGGCGCTGATCGGACCGGCGCAGGTGGGCGCGCGTATCGTCGAATGGTTCTTCGGGCGGCATGTCTCGGCGATGACAACCTCGTTGATCGGCGCGCTGCTGCTGCCGCT
The DNA here is from genome assembly GCA_903847525.1 of uncultured Acetobacteraceae bacterium. Lineage (GTDB taxonomy): Bacteria > Pseudomonadota > Alphaproteobacteria > Acetobacterales > Acetobacteraceae > PALSA-911. The sequence continues at coordinate 4,010 of CAINEA010000429.1, forward strand.
CGGCGTTGCGGCGATGCTGCTGGGGGGATCGGCGGCGGTGTTTGCCCTCGCGTGGGGCATCAGCGGTGGAATTGTGACGATCAGCCGGGGCGTGCTGCCGATGGTGCTGTTCGGGCCGCGCGGCTATGCGACGCGGCTCGGCCAGATCGCGCTGCCGACGCTTCTGGTGCAGGCGGCGGCGCCGACCTTGATCGCGCCGCTGGTCGCGGTGTGGCCGGCCTCTTATGTGCTTGGCGGCATAGGGCTGGCCGGGTTCGTCGCGTTCCTGTGCCTGCTGCCGATGTGGCGGGTGAAACCGGCGGCGGGCGACTAGAGCGCTTTCACGCAGGGTGAAAGTGCTCTAGTTGCTTTTTAGCGAGCAATTTCATCAGCCTAAGATCGCTTCGCGATTCCAGTCAGGCTGATATTGCTCTAATCCTGTTTCAGGACCTCCCCGGCCAGATACAGGCTGCCGCAGATCAGCACGCGGGCGGGGCCGGGCTGTTGGGCGATCCGGGCCAGCGCGCCAGCGATCGTCGGGCCGGCCTGCGCCACGCCGCCGGAGGCTGCGATGATGGCTTCCACCGGCAGGGCCAGATGCTGGCCGGGTTCGGCCACCGCCCAGATGCCGGCGGCATGCGCCAGCATCGGGCGCAGGGTGGCGGTGGAATCCTTGGCCTGCTTCATGCCGATGATCAGATGCACCGGTCGATCGGACCAGCCGGCGATGTGCTCGGCCAGCGCCTCCCCGGCGCCGGGATTATGGCCGCCATCGAGCCAGAGTTCCCATCCCTCCGGCAGGGTCTTGGCCAGCCGGCCGGTCAGGCGCTGCATCCGGGCCGGCCATTCCGCGCTCGCTATCCCGGCAGCAAAGGCGCGGGGCGGCAGCTCGATACCGCAGGCGCGCAGCGCGGCGATGGCAATGCCGGCATTGTCGATCTGGTGCGCACCCGGCAGCGACGGCACGGGCAATTCCAGCGCGCCCTGACCATCGGTGTAGGTCAAACCCGTTGCATGTGGTTCGATCCGCCAGTCCCGATCGCGCAAGGAAACCGGCGCCTGCGCTTTGGCAGCAAGCCCGAGCAGAGTTTCCAGCGCCTCGGGCGGCTGCCTGCCGATGGCGACGGGTATGCCGGGCTTCAGGATGCCCGCCTTCTCCGCCGCGATGACGGCAATCGTGTTCCCCAGCAATTCACGGTGATCGAGGGAGATGGAAGTGATAGCCGTCGCGGCCGGGCGGGCAATCACATTGGTGGCGTCGCCACGCCCGCCGAGCCCGACTTCGAGCACGCACAGCTCGGCCGGATGTTCGGCGAACAGATACAGCGCCACGGCGCTGATCACCTCGAAAACCGTGATCGGCGCGCCGTCGTTCACCCGCTCGATATGCTCCAGCGCATCGGCCAGGGCCGCGTCGGAAACCAGTTCGCCGGCGATGCGGATGCGCTCGTTGAAGCGGACCAGATGTGGGGAGGTGTAGACATGCACACGCAGCCCGGC